>JACRHX010000014.1 GCA_016211955.1 Parcubacteria group bacterium
ATTGTCCTCACCGATCTTCCCACGAGAGAGGTTGACCAAAAAAATCTTTCCTTCATCCATGATTTTTCGAATATCGATGGTCGATTTGGGTTGTCCAATAATATTACGAATAAGCGGATTCATCGTAAGCTGACCAATCTTGTTTTGAATAGGAGCAATCGCCTCTGTCTGAAACTGGTCTTTGTAACGCGCGAACTCCTTCGTCCAAAAGTCACGAATGAGAGGATCAGTGAGTTGATCGATAACATATTTTCTATAATCCTTGTCATTTAAAAGACGCATAACACCAAGCAGTGTCGCATCGGGAATCTCAAGCAACGCCATAAGGCAATTGTTCAAGATATACTCCATTCTTGCGGACCACACGTCAGGCCAAATTTTCTTAAACACGCTCATAAGCCCCGATGCCACAAGATGGCGCCTATCGGGTGATACATTTTCCATTGGGTTGAATGCAATCGCATGGTCAAGAACAGAAGGATCAAAATAAATAACATCCTTGATACGGGATTCGGGAACGAAATCTAATAATTTCTCTACTGTTTCTCCGTGGGGATCAAAAAAAGCAAGACCACGTCCTGCTTCAATATCCTGAATCGCCATGTTTTCAAGAAGCACACTCTTTCCCATACCGCTTTTCCCTATTATATACACATGACGCCTGCGGTCATCCTCACGAATACCAAATCTCACGCGTTGATTGCGAAAATTGGTTTCACCTATGGCTAAATCAAATTGTGCGTCAGACATTGTTATTAGCTTCTAACTTTTAGGGGTTAGTTTATTAGAAAACGAGACACGATCGTGAAATTTCTAGCCCCTAGAACCTAACACACTAAAACCTAACCCCTCGTTATATTGGTAGGTTGGGTGGAGGTTGCCCTTTCTTTGTTTCAAGTCGTCGTAAGAATGGAGCAGCAACATTCAAATTAGGATAATGATATATAGTCGCAAGCTCCTCACTCGACATCACCATGCTTCCCTTTGGAAATAATCGCAACCGATATGCCTCAACAATATTCCTCTTCATCATATACTCTCTCTGCTTCTTGAACAACCAGAACCATCCTCTAGAGTTTGGAAGAGTGTCCATGTTCGGTTTAAAAGCATTCATATTCGAGGTATTAAAAATTTTAAATCCACCACTTAGCGCCGCAACATTCACACGTGTAAAGGAATCTCTGCGGTCAATATAAATCATACGCAAACTCGTCTCAAAGCCAAGATGAGATGCCTTGCGCTCCACTGCTTCAAGCACCTCCTTTTTACCAGGAGTAAGTTTTGCGGCATCAGCATCTTTTGGCGCCTCTGCCTGTGATTGCCATGTAGGATAATCAACTAAACCCTTGGCAAGATTCCAGGCAAATTCAAGAATACCATCAAACCATATCTTAAGCGACCATTTTTTTGACTTCGGTGTCTTCCCTACCAATTTATCGATAAGCTCATCTGATTCTTCTTTAAATGATTTCGGAGCTGGTTTAATAAGAAGTTGAATCCACATCATCTCGTTGCTCTTGAGCTGGCTCATCGTCTCAATAACGCCCGCAAGAGGGTCTACGCGACGCTCATCCTTTATATCCTCAAAAAGAAGGTATGTCTTAATAGGGTAGGGGTTTGGTTTTACAAATATGTAATCCGCCCCCCAAATATCGTATTCTTCGTTTGGAATACTATGTGCAATAAGTGAGGTGTAATCATCAACTACCACCACCTCCGCATCGGGATATTGAGCATAAATTTGTGACTCAACAAGATTTCGAAATTGCACAGGTGTGTGCACATAAAAATTTACACCACCTCCTGTCCCCGCAAGCTCAAAACTTATCCACTCCTGAAATTTTCCCTTAATAATTTTGTCATAACGAGAAATATACGCCTGAATGGCGTGCATACCGTTAAAAATCTGTTCCATTGATTTTGGAGTTTTTAGAATCTCGCGTGGAATACGCACCTCAAGAGTCACCCATTCAATATCTTTGAAATACTTCATCCCCACATACGACATCCACAAATCTGAGAAAACATAAAAAAGTATGAGTGGCATCGCCAGCCACCATACGTATCCCCACACAATAAGTATGCTAAACCAAATTCCCTCAAGCATTACGCTTTTTTGTTTGAACCTTCGCCTTTTACAGTATACACCCCATCAGGGCCTTTTAAAAAGTGTTGGCGATTTTGAAGATTAAGCAGAATGGTATTTTCTTTCACCATGCGCTGAGAAGCCACAAGCTGCGTAAGTGATTCAAGGGGAAGAGGACCATTCTTTCGAAGAAGATTTTTAAGCACATCACGCACAGTTCCTGCTTCATATCCCCACTCCTTGAGTGCGTATACCCCACGCCCAACAAGTACAAATCGGGGATCTTTAATAAGCTCGTTGTGGACGGTAAGCGGATGACTTTTCTTTGGAGCAAATTTTGCTTCATTGATATGCTGTGTAATATGGCGAAAATGAAGGGGTTTTGCATGTTTCTTTAATACAAGAAACGCCTTATCTCTTGCACCACGAGGCGCAATCTCCTTCCACGACACAAGACCAAACTCCCCAAAAACATTTTTTCCAAACAGTTTCGAAAGCAAAATCAAATTCTGAAGATACTCATTGGTTATCGCTGGACCCTTCTTTGTAAATTGATTAATGTGATCTGAAATAAGGTGTGCGGCTAAAGGATGTTGAACCTCTTCGAGATACGCCTCAAACTTTTGGATTGTATCTTTGGCATGAGAAAACGATGCAGTATCTAAGTACCATGCAGAATGAAACTCCTCACTCTCTGGCAAGTGCTTCAATCCAGACTGTTCCATAACAAAATAGAAATAAGGATAAAAATTTTTTAATTTTTTTGGATCCTCTATACCAAAATAGGAAGCCGTAGCAGCAAAAAATATATCCTCTTTACAGACCCCTCCAAAACGCACAAGATGGTCTTTTGTTTTTTGAATTGATTCTGCTAAATCTTCGAGTACACGATGTTTTTTTAAATTTGTGAGCGCCGCCGCCTCGATTTGACGCACACGTTCACGAGTAATACCATACTCGTGTCCAATCGCCTCAAGCGTAACAAAATTACCGGTTTTCAAACCGTATCGTTTTTCGAGAATAACTCTAGATCTTTTGTTCAAGACCCCTAACGCATCATGAATTAGTTGTATAAGAGTTTTATTTTGCATATGTAAATTCTAGTATGTGCTGATAGGATAACACGAAGTAATTTTTAAGTCAAACTCAAGATGTATTACCCTACATACCATAATAGTAGTTCACCTTATTTATGGTATATTATCCTCCTTAAGTCAACCCCGTTAGAGGTAGCATAAACTTTTTTAATACTTAATACGCTTAAGTTACACATTTTTAGTATTAACTTTATTCACATGTTTTGTCTACCTCTAACGGGGTCAAGCGATTATCCCCTCTTTGCCTTCAAAAGTGCGACATCAACAAGAATAGGGCTCGCGATAAATATAGATGAATATGTCCCCGTAAGAATACCTATGAGGAGTGTTGTGATGAAATACTTAAGATTTGGTTCACCAAAGAAAAGAAGAGCAAGAAGAACAAGTACCACAGTAAGCGAGGTGTTCACCGATCGCGCAAACGTCTCAAGCATGCTCTTGTTTACAAGCTCCTCAAAAGAGACCTTTCCTGTAATACGCTTGAGATTTTCACGCACACGATCGAATACCACAATAGTATCATGAACAGAGAATCCCATTACGACAAGCATAGCCACCACAAAATTTGAATCAATCTCCACACCACTAAAATGTCCGAGAACGGCAAACACACCAGCAGGAACAATCACGTCATGAAATAAGGTAAAAAGAGTCACTATCCCATATACCCACGAAGCAAGTGGACGTGATACCTGACGAAAAACAAGTGCGATATAAAGAGAGATACCGAATAACACAAAGACGATAGCAAACAGAGCCTTCTCGCGAAGTTCACCAGAGATAGTGGGTCCAATCACGGAAAATTGTTCCTCAGCAAGATCGGGATATATACTCCTAAGCTGAGAGAAAAGTTGTTGATGTTTGTCCTCAGATATTTCCTGAAAACGAAGCGTGTATCCATTTCCTGTTCCTTGCTCAATAAGTACATGCTCGACACCATTCTCGCTAAACACCTTCGTAATCACAGCGGTATCTATGTTATTTGCACGCATCTGCAACAAAGACCCTCCAGTAAAATCTATTCCCGGTCTAAGCCCCCACAAGAGCAACGCAACAAGAGACACTACAATAACCGTTCCTGAAATACTATAATATAACTTTCTATATCCAATAATGTTCATAGAATTATTATGCTTTTAAAAATATTCGTAACATGGTTCTTGTCACCGTAATTGCTGTAAACATACTCACGAGCACCCCAATAAGGAGGGTAAGCGCAAATCCCTGCACAATAGAAGTGGTGAACGTATATAATACAAAGCTGGTAATAATAGTGGAAACATTCGAATCGCGAATTGATGTCCATGCACGTAAGAATCCCTCCTCAATAGCCTGTGCTCGTCCCCTCCCCCTTTTTCTCTCCTCCTTAACACGCTCAAAAATAAGAATATTTGCATCAACCGCCATACCGATCGAAAGCACAAATCCAGCAACACCCGCCAGTGTAATAGTTACAGGAATAGTTTTAAATATAGCAAGAACAAGCACGGTATAGATAAGTAACGCGAGCGAAGCAAAAAATCCAAGCGAACGATAATAAAGAATCATGAAAAGAAATACCACCGCGAGCCCAATGACACCCGCCTTCACACTGTGTTGCAATGCACTCTCCCCAAGACTTGCACCAACCGTCTGTTGTGCAATAAGATCAATCGGCACGGGGAGTGCACCCGCATTCAGATTAGAAACGAGCCTCTTGGCTTCATCCAATCCAAAATTTCCAGAAATCACCGCCCGACCCCCAATAATCTTTTCATTTACCACAGGAGCCGAGATAATCACTCCATCAATCGCTATGGCCACACGTTTTCTCACATTACGTCCCGTAATCTCTTCGAAAAGCTTTGAACCTTCATCGTTAAACTGAAGTTGTACGGTAGGCTGAAACGTCGTTTGATCAAAGTCAAGCGACGCACGCGAGAGATATTTACCCGTGAGATTTGTCGCCTTAAAACCCTGTGTATCCTTGAGGTCAACAACCCCAGATTCCCCAACAACGATAGGTTCTACCCCCTCCTCGCGAAATTCGAGATAGGGTGTTGTACCAATTGCCTTAATTGCTGCGCTAATATCTTTAACTCCGGCAAGTTCGACTACGAGACGCCATGAATCCCCCACCTTCTGAGTCTCCACACGTGGTTCACTTACTCCAAACACGTTCACTCTTCGTTCTATTACGTTTTTAAGCCCATCCATGGTTGACACTTGATCTCCCGAGGGAACCTTAGATACATCTGCCTTATAAACAAGGTGTGCTCCCCCCGCAACATCGAGTCCCAAGACATAAGGCTTATTCCAAAAATGAGGAATCACGACTTGCTTCGCCCATGGAAAAGGAGTTTGATGAATTTTGTTCGTAAGATAATCCGCCCCGCGATCCCACCCCATAGGATAATCATAAAACGCCGCACCCGCAGCAAGAATAAGAATACCGATAAATAAAGAAATATTTTTTTTGTTCATGCAATTACTTTAGAAATTACTAATTCTGTGTTAGTCCCTCATATACATTCGGGACACTCAAATTTTCTATTCCCTCCGGTCATGAAAATTTGGTGTGCGCCCAGTAGGAATCGAACCTACGACCATCTCCTTAAAAGTGAGCTGCTCTACCAGCTGAGCTATGGGCTCATTTTCTCGTATTTACCAATTTTATGCAATATTTCAAAAAAATACAATCCGGGTAGTAGAAACTCGACTTTTTTAAAAAAGAAAGTTAAGTTTTCTCACGCAGTTTAGTTTAAAAATCTTTTTATGTATTGTAGGAAGCGCACAAACATACTGTCGAGTTTTCACTACCTGGCAATGCTAAAAAAATAAAAGCCTGTATCGTAACAGGCTCCATAGAAATTCAGTTCTTATTTCTTTTTAGAAAGACCGAGAGCATCCGCCAGCTCATCGGCTTCCTTTAATATCTTTTGATAATCCTTCACGGGATCTGGTGGACGAACCCATTCTATTTGAGTAAATACAGTTGGTTTATTATCCCCATGCGTAAAGCTGCGCAGATGAAATAGGTGGGTAAAAGCGTATACTCCCGGGCAGACCGAAATTTCAGTCGCTTTTTCATATTTTCCCTCACAGCCCCTCCGTAAATACTCATCACGATCTAACCAAAGAACACCACCACAATTCAGTATCTATAGAGGCAACGAGGATCCCTTCTGGGTGTAGCTCCCCACGATCATCATCATACCCATACCTTGCAATAGTAAAATGTTTGGAATCAAGACGATACACCCCTGGAAAACTCTGACCCACACAGAGAAAGGCACAACCAACTTCCTCCATAAGCCTAGAGAAACGCACCCTACCGATATCATAATTTATATCGTAAAAACCATGCTTCTCGGGAATACGCTCAACATCGAAGGCTGGACTCAAGTTGTCAGTAACCATGATTACCCCCGAAGGAATATTAAGTTCTACAGAAAGTGGGATTCCATCAGGATAGGGGCAAGGTGTTCCTAGAAAAAATTTTTTTCCGTCATAATACAAAGGAATCTTATTACCACAACACCAACAAGACATACCCCTGTGAGAAATAGTTACTACGGTAGGGAGACGTATCTGCGCTCTAAGAATCGTAAGAACATCATCTCGTACAGGCCTGCCAAAAGAGTCCTGCCCAAGAAGCAGAGCAAGCTCGTCTGCGTCAAACTTGTTTACCTGATGCCCCATTGCATCGAACGGTTTTGGAGACTTATTGCAAAGCTCCTTAATTTCCTCAATAACTCGCTCGCCTTCTTTATCTCCAAATTTCCCATTTGTCTCCATCTAATTCACTGGTTGATTCAGTCATCGTCCTTCACCCTTCCTTTCATTATTTAGACTTTTTCAAGGTAAATATTTATATCACAAGAGATTACATAAGACAATAGTTTACTACGAACGAAGCAACAATATACTGTCTTTGGGAAACTATGACATATAAAAAACTGCGCATTGCGCGCAGAATTAAAAATTATTTTTCTTCCTGATTCTTCTTCAACAGTTCCCCCACAAGATCCATAAGTTCACCACGTTCTTCTGTATCCCTACGACACTCCTCCGCTCGTGTCTCCAACAGACTCATGAGCTCGTGACGCTTTTTTGTCTCAAGAAGTTCACTCTTCATCTTATACAAAAGCTCTTCCACCCGCTGAACGATACCACGAAACGTTGTCCAGTAAGACGTCCTGCCTCCCGAATCATCAATAACGAGTCCATACGTATTCTCGTATTCACAAAGATACTTCAAAATCATTTCAACAACCCCTACCAAACGACAACGAATCGCGATACCCTCTTCTCTCGAAATAGTATCATCAAGAAGAAGATCAATTGTCATCTTCCCCAATTCTCCGGGTACATCACCAAGCCCATGCAAGCGTGTCTGAGGTCGCATGTTGAGCTCAGCTGCAGAGGGAATCTCGCCCGGCTCACTTGCCTCTCCCGTTACATACAACCACAACGCTTCTACCGCAAGAAACTCGATAAGCTCTTGTCCTGCCTTACTAGAAAACTCGATATATTTAACGTCAGTAACACAAATGTCCTGGAGCCCTCTCCAACACTGCAACATCTCTTGCTTACACGACTCCAACACCTCCGCGTCTTTGCGTTTCAATGCATTGATTGCCCTCTTCGAACCAAGATTATGATCATTCAGAAACGCATAACCCCTCCCAATACCTCTACGCATTCTTTCAAAAAACTCTTGCAATGGAATATCTCTACCATCAACCACCTCTCGGTCGTTCCTCAATGACTCCTCAAACAAATTCATACTATTTCCCCTTTCGTTTTCAACCTCTCGCACCCGTGCTAATAGATACGATGATCTATTACTTGAATACCACACAGACTATACTTATGTCAACAACTTGGGGCGCTGTTCGATAACCTCATAATTACTAGTGCCTGAGCCTGTCGAAGGCCTACATTTCTTTAAGGAAACCCTTCGACTTCGCTCAGGGAATATCATGTTTCCGAACAGCGCCACAACTTGGTCGAGTACTGCAGCGTTTTACGAAGTAATGGGCCGAATGCGTACGCCCTAAATATAAATCCCCCTTTCGGGGGACATATATTTATCTTCGGAAATCACGACGTGCTGGACGCGCAGGAGCATGCTTTGAAAAGCAATCTCTGCAGTACACAGGTCGGTCTCCTCGTGGCTCGAAAGGAACTTGAGCGTCCTTTCCGCAATCCGCGCACTTGATGTCATACATCTGACGTGGACCACCGAACTGGCCACCACCATTATTATCGGAGTACATTATTGTGTTCTCACAATATTCAAAAAACGAAACGAAGCTACGGTTCTCTTTTTTTACATTGGGAACTAGTTATGACCTTTACCCTAATTTCCCGTGGTAAGTCTATCGAACCCACAAAGAACTAAGTATTATTAGTGTGCCCTAAAACAGAAAATAAGTCAAAATCGCGAATTACAAATTAGTGTTCTCGCCTCCATTCGTCTATCTTTTTTGGGTCTCCAGAGATAAGTGCGTCGGGCACACTCCATACAATATTTTTCTTTGGCGCATAATCGCGTGGACGAGTATACACCGCATACCCCTTCACCACCC
>JACRHX010000013.1 GCA_016211955.1 Parcubacteria group bacterium
AAAGTATATTTTGATAAAAATCGAGGATCCGCGACAGCAAAGCTGTCGGGACATTTTCACCCCGTTACAAATCGATAGGACGCTTAGTTCAGTGGTAGAACGCTTCGTTCACATCGAAGAGGTCGCTGGTCCGATCCCAGCAGCGTCCACCTAACGGGGTCCACAATGGTAATTTGTAACGGGGCAGGTTGCAGGGGTCGTAGGTTCGATCCCTACAAGGCGCACTCGTTATTGTGCAGCTGTGCGTAGGACAATTTGGGCAATGTGTCGTGCCTTGAGGAGGTATATTTTTTTGCGAAGGGCTTCTACAATTTAAAAATCTTCTACATCATCTTCAGAGAGGTGTTGTTCTTCTATCTCTTGTTCTAGTCTTCTTTTTAATTAACAATGGATAGGTTTGTTTTTCGTTGTTCATATGGCCTAGTCTAGCAAATAAGCAATCGTCTACAACAGGGGTGCGGGTGTTTTACTTTTTTTGAGAGTGTGGTAGGGTCTAGCTAGTTCCTAGACATCTAAAACCCTCCTATGCATAAGGCTGTGGATGGGCAAAGAAAAGAGAGGGGAAGAGAGAAATGCGTACATACAAGTGGATTTCTTTGGTGCTGATATTTGTAGTGATTTTTCTGCATGCAAACGTTCAAGCACAAGTTCGGGTTCAGATTTTCTCTGCAGATAAAAGCTCTTTGGTTACCGAGGGGGCAACTATTATTCAGAAGACCTTTGTTGATTCAGTTAATTCACAAGCTCTCACAGAGGGCGCAAGAAAGGGTCTTTTGAAAGCAGTTCAAGAAGATTCGATACTTCGTACCAAAATTTTTCTTATTCACAATCTCTCGCGTGTGGGAAGTGACATATTTGCGCTTCGTGGGAGTTATCGCGAATGTGTTCGTATTTTGGGTGGAGATACCGAATCACATCTCCTCTATGCCATGATGAGAGGAATGGCGGAATCTCTTGGTGATCGGCACTCTCGTTTTTTTTCGCCTTTCGAGGCACGAGAATTTTTTGCGCAACTTCGGGAGCACGTTATTTCTGGCGGTATCGGGATCTTTATGAGCGAACATGCATCAAAATTTATAGTAGTTGATGAAGTAGTTGAAGATACGCCGGCATCTCGTGGTGGACTCTTGGCAAAAGATCTTATTATTGCCGTAGACGGAGTTTCTACAGAGGGTATTGGGGTTGAAAAGGTTTCAGAGCGTATTCGTGGTGTTGCTGATACTTCGGTTCGTCTCACTGTTGTGCGTAAGGGTGCTGTAC
Organism: Parcubacteria group bacterium; assembly: GCA_016211955.1. Lineage (GTDB taxonomy): Bacteria > Patescibacteriota > Minisyncoccia > UBA6257 > JACRHW01 > JACRHW01. The sequence continues at coordinate 1,261 of JACRHX010000013.1, forward strand.
CCTTTGATCTAACTTTTGTAAGAAAGCCTATTCGCGTGGGAAGTGTGGCATCTTCGGTTAGGAACAATGTTGGATATATCAAATTGCGTTTTTTTGGTGAAGATACGAGTGAAAAGATTGATGCTTGTTTTGTGAAATTCGATGCGGCACAGGTTAAGGGGTATGTCCTCGATATGCGTAACAATGGTGGTGGGTATGTGAACGTTGCGGTACATACTGTGAGTAAGTTTATTCCTGGAGGGAGAATCGTGTCTTCTTTTAGTGGACGTACATATCCCACAGAGGTCATGCTTACTGATGGGTCTCAAGCTCGTGAACTTCCTGTCGTTGTTTTGGTTAATAAAAATAGCGCGAGTGCCTCTGAAATTGTTGCAGGTGCCCTGCAGGATAATGGATATAAGGTTGTTGGAGTAAAGAGTTATGGAAAGGGAAGTATGCAGCAGATGTATCCACTTTCTGATGGTTCCATGCTTAAGGTAACACGCGCTCATTGGTTTACTTCCAATCGTCATCCTGTTGATGGGGTTGGTATTACGCCAAATATTGTGGTTGAGCAGGATGAAAATTCAGATGAAGACATCCAGCTTCAGCGAGCATTGCAGGAGGCGGGTCAGTAGATATACAAAACAGTAGGCGCCCATTGAGGCGTCTTTTTTTTGCATGGTATTTTTTGTATGATGTATATATAGCATATGTCAGAGGCGTCTTTAATAAACAAATCACTAAAGAGGGATATTTTTATGGCGCTTCTTGCGATGGGGAGCATCTTTTTGTTGGTGGTTGAGGTTGTAATAGGCCTTGCTGAGGAGGAGGTTTTATTTGTGCATTACGTTGATCTTGGAATTGCCTTCGTTTTTTTTGTTGAGTTTGTTTACCATTTTGTCACTGCGCAGCACAAACTTCATTTTTTGAAATATCATTGGTGGGAGCTTCTTGCCGCCATTCCTTTTACTACCCACACCACACAGGCACTTCGAGGTTTTCGACTTATTAGAGTTATTCCGCTTATTGAAGGGATACGGTTCTTGCGCTTCCTGATACGTCTCAAGATACTCGCTGGTCTTTCAAAGAAATATACGCAACAAGTGTATCTTATGTATGTCGCCATTATTATTAGTTTTATTACCCTTTCGGGAGCATTTGCCTTTCATTATTTTGAATCTCCTGTTAATCCAAATGTAAAAACAGCTTTTGATAGCTTCTGGTGGGCAATTGTTACCGTCGCAACTGTTGGTTATGGTGATATTTATCCCATTACCATGGGAGGGCGTATTGTTTCGATACTTCTTATCCTTAGCGGTGTCTGCGTGATGGGCATCTTTCTTACGGTTATTAATAGCTATGTATTGAGTAATTTAAATGTGTTTGGTCAGGTAAAGAGTCGCAGGAAAAGATAATTGGCCGTAAAAAGGATGTCGACAAAAAGTATAACGAAGGAAATCCAGAAGCAATCCTTCTGGGCGTTAACTGACTCTGAGGTAATAGGTTTGCTCGCAACAGATATTCATAGGGGGCTTTCTGAGGAGGAGGCAGAAAAACGTCTTAAGATCTTTGGTTGGAATATTATTGAAAGCGCAAGGAATGCGTCGAGTTTTTTTATTTTTTTGAATCAATTCAAAAGCCCTCTAATCTTAATTTTACTTTTTGCTGGCATAGTTACGTTGTTTATTAATCATTATCGCGATGTGTTTTTTATTTTTGGAGCTATCGTTGTTAACACGGCTTTGGGATTTTACCAGGAGTATAAGGCGGAAAAGGCGTTGGCAGAGTTAAAGACATATCTAAAACAACGTTCACGAGTTATTCGTAATAAAATAGATTACGAAATAGATGCTGCTCATTTGGTGCCGGGGGATATTATACGCCTTGCCCAGGGCGATCGTGTTCCTGCAGACGGAAGGGTAGTGTTTGTGAATGATTTTCAGGTTGATGAATCAGTTCTTACCGGTGAATCTTTACCTGTTTCAAAGTCTGTGGATTCTGTGGGTGTTGATGTGGCTCTTGGTGACCAGCGTTCAATGGTTTTTGCTGGGACGTTGGTTACTCAGGGTATATGTACGGTCGTGGTGTGCCGCACTGATTTTTTTACTGAATTTGGAAAAATTGCGTTCCTTGTCGCTGGTTCAGAGAGGGAGGAGACACCACTACAAAAGGCGATTGAAAAGTTCAGCACACAGATAGGATTGTTTTTGGGCATTCTTACTCTCGCGATCTTCTTGGTTGGCATTTTTTCAGGGTATTCACCCGTAGAAATGTTTTTGACATCTGTTGCAATAGCCGTATCAGCGGTGCCTGAGGGGCTGCCTGTTGCCATGACGGTCATTCTTGCCATAGGCGTTCAACGCATGGCGCGCCGGAAGGGTGTTGTTAGGAAGTTGGTCGCCGCAGAGGCTTTGGGTAGTACAACGGTTATTCTTACAGATAAGACGGGGACCCTTACAATGGCTAAAATGGCACTCGGTAAATTATTGCCATTTCATGGTGGAGAGGAGAAACGACTTCTCGAGATGGCGCTAACCAATACAAATGTGCTCGTGGAAAATCGCAACAATCCTGTTTCGGAATGGCGAACGAATGGTCGCGTGCTTGAGGTGGCATTGGTGCGATCTGCCGCCCTTCACGGGGTAGATGCGGATGAGATCAAGGGCGGAGTCTCTATCTTAAATTCTTTGCCTTTTAATCCGGTTAATAAGTACTCTGCCTCTTTAGTGCTTGATAAGGGAAGGCACAAATTAATATTTTTGGGGGCGCCTGATATTTTTGTTAATCACTCAACGCTTAGTTTGGAAGAACGACAGGAGGTTTTAAAAACAATTGATACGTTGGCTGGATCAGGTGAACTTGTGTTGGGGGTTGCCACTAAAGAAATTAAAGGGAAAAAGGAGTTTTCTTTTTTAAGAGATTTAGAATTTAACCAACTTTCTTTTGAGGGGCTGATAACACTGCGAGATCCTATTCGACCGAGCGTAAGGGAGGCGATTCACAAGGTTGAATTGGCGGGGATAAAGACAGTTATTATGACGGGCGATCATCGTGGTACTGCTGAAGCGATTGCTAAAGAGGTTGGCATGAAGATTGATGATAATAGTGTTCTTGATGCTACGGAACTTTGCACGTTGGGAGATGAGGAGTTAAAAAAACGTTTACTTTTGTTGCGTGTTATTGCGCGGGTAACACCCTTGGATAAGATACGAGTAGTAAGGATGTTTCAAGAAATGGGAGAGGTAGTTGCTATGACTGGGGATGGTGTAAACGATGCCCCGAGTATTAAACAGGCTGACATTGGTATAGCCATGGGATCAGGGACGGAGGTTGCTCGAGATGTGGCAGATTTGGTGTTGCTTGATGATAATTTTGAGACAATTGTTGCTGCTGTGGAGGAGGGGAGGGGGATCATGAATAATATCCGCAAGGTGCTTGTATATCTTCTTTCTGACACTGCGGATGAACTTTTTTTGATTGGTGGAGCCCTTGCGACAGGATTGCCGCTACCCATGAGTGCGCTTCAGATTCTTTGGGAGAACTTTTTTTCGGATAGTTTTCCCGCCGTGGCATTTGCATTTGAAAAGAATATTGATGGGTTGACCAGGCGTCCTCGAGGGGGCAGGGCTGCTCTCTTCGACCCTCTTATGAATTTTTTGATTTTGTTCATTGGTCTTGCGACAAGCGCGCTTTTATTCGTGCTGTACTGGGCATTATTACAAGTTGGTTTTCAGGAAGATTTAGTAAGAACATTTATTTTCGCTAGCTTTGGAAGTTACACCCTATTCGTAGCTTTTTCACTAAGAAGCATGGAGAAGAGCATTTTACAATATTCTCTATTTTCCAACCGTTATCTGCTCGCGGGGGTAGGCATTGGCATTTTTCTTATGGCTATAGCCATCTATGTTCCACTTTTACAATCCTTACTTGGAACAGTTTCTTTGCCGTTTTCGTGGGTACTAGGCGTAGTATTGGTTGGAGTGTTGAATGTTGTTGCGGTAGAGTTTGGCAAGTGGACATTCAGGCGCAAAGAGGTTTTAGAGGGTGTAAGATAAATTTATGATTCTTAATATAGTTATTTTTACTGTCGCGCTTTATCTTGTTATAAAGGGCGCGGTGATGGCCACGAAATATGCTGCTCGGGTGGCGGAAAGTTTTCATTTGTCGAAATACACTGTCGGCTTTATTGTTGTTGCTGTTATTTCGATTCTTCCCGAGACATTTATTGCGATTAGCTCTGCGGTTTCTGGTGTGCCATCGTTTGGGTTTGGTATGCTACTCGGATCTAATGTGGCTGATTTAACGTTGATTTTTGCAATTATTGTTTTGTATGCCGGGAGGGGCTTAAAGATTGAGAGTAAAATTTTGAAAAATCACAGCGTTTATCCATTTATGCTTCTCCTGCCTCTCGTGTTGGGTTTCGATGGATATTTTTCTCGAATGGAGGGCGTGGCTCTTATTATTGTTGGTGCAGTGTTTTATTATCTTGCTTTAAAAAATGGGGTTGATGGTGCGGCGGTGTTTATTGATGGTGGCGGTAAGTATAAGAGTTTTTTGATGTTGATTGGCAGTATGGTGATATTGCTTACTGGTTCTCATTTTATTGTTATATCAGCAACGGCATTAGCCAAATCCTTGGGAGTCAACTCGATTCTTATAGGTATGCTTATCGTTGGTCTTGGTACAACCCTCCCGGAATTATTTTTCTCTTTAGGGGCGGTGAAGAAGAGAGATGATTCATTGGCGGTTGGGGATATCTTAGGAACCGTGCTTGCTGACGCCACTATTGTCGTTGGTATTCTTGCGCTGATTAATCCATTCGCATTTCCACCCCAAATTATCTATATTACTGGCGTTTTTATGGTGGCGGCATCCTTTGTCTTATTTGATTTCATGCGTTCGGGGCGGGTACTTTCAAGAAGAGAGGCGTATATGCTTTTTGTTCTTTGGCTTGTTTTTGTTTTTGTTGAATTTTTCACGACACGATAGGCTTTTTGGCCTGACTTTTGGAGTATTAGTTTCTACATTCGCCTTTGGGCGATTTTTGTATTTACACACTATTTGTCCACATTTGATAGTGGGGACTGGGTGGTGTACAATGGAAACACGGTGGGGAATTGTGGATAACTATGGGGAAAACCCAAGAAATAAGTGGATAACTATGTTCATAGGAGAATATGGGCACAATTTAGATGAAAAGGGAAGAATGGCGATACCCGCGAAGTTTAGGAAGGATTTGGCGGGTGGCGCGATTGTAACACGAGGCCTTGATGGGTGTCTTTTCTTATTTACGACTCATGATTGGGAGGTGCTGGCTCAGAAACTCACAACACTTCCTCTTACACAGGCAAATGCACGCGCATTCTCTAGATTAATGTTGGCAGGTGCTATGGATGTTGAGATTGATAGCCAGGGGCGTGTGCTTATTCCAGAATATTTGAGGAAATATGCAGGGATGGATAAAAGAGTTATTGTCGCTGGTTTGTATAATCGTATTGAAATTTGGGATGAAACGAAGTGGAACGAATATAAGGAAAGGACAGAGAAGGAATCGGGTGAGATCTCTGAGCGCATGGGAGAATTAGGAATTTAACAAGTGCCTAGTACTTAGTAGTTAGGACTTAGCCGCAGCTGATTGTCGTTTAAGCCCTAAGAACTAAGCCCTAAGAACTAATTACATGTCACATATACCAGTACTATTGAACGAAGTGTTAGAGATTTTTGATCCTAAGTCTGGCGAGAATTATATTGACGCAACGCTCGGCGAGGGGGGGCATACGAGGGAGATTATAAAGAGAATTGCGCCAAATGGGAGAGTACTTGGAATAGATTGGGACGGAGAATCTCTCGAACATTTTAAAAAAGATATCGAATTTGAAGGAAAGGATCGTGTAATCACTGTGCGTGGTAATTACGCAGATCTTAAGAAGTATGGAGAAGAAGCGGGATTTCGAGATGTTAAGGGAATTCTGTTCGATCTTGGATGGTCAAGTATTCAGCTTGGTGCGGTTAAGGGATTAAGTTTCAACGAGAGCGACGAAGAACTCGATATGCGGTTTGAAGGAGATGGAGAGAGCGCGAGGGATATCGTGAATAGTTATAAGGAGGAGGATATTGCAAATATTATTTATGAATACGGAGGTGAGCGATATAGCCGTCGTATCGCAAAAGCGATTGTGGAGGCAAGAAGAAAGAAGAAGATAGAGACGGCGGGTGATTTGGTAGAAATTTTGACGCAAGTTCTCCCTCGTCGTTATGAAGGAGGGAGGATACATCCTGCGACGCGGACATTTCAGGCATTAAGAATATATGTAAATCACGAACTCGAAAATATAGAAAAGGGGTTGCGGGCGGCAGTTGAGGTGCTGGGCGAGGGGGGAAAGATCGTCGTAGTAAGTTTCCACTCGCTTGAGGATCGTTTGATAAAAAACCTCTTTCGTGAAGAAGCGAATAAGAAAACCATTACAATTCTTACAAAAAAACCAATACGTGCAACAAGAGAAGAAATAATACATAATCCACGCGCTCGTTCTGCAAAACTACGAGCAGCACAACTACTATGACCGTTTTTTCATATGACAAAGTTGAAAAAAAATATTTATGGGCATCGCTTGTTCCTTGTGTAGCAACCGATGATGTTTGGCAACGGTTGTATTGGCCTGTCCTCTTTTCTCTATGTGTTATTATCGGAATGTTGCTTTTTTCCCATATCTTTTTTTCAATCGCACAAACAGATTTTGTGTTTGATATAAAAAAGGCAGAGCATGATTCAAAACTGCTTGAGGGTCAAAATAATGAGCTTAAGATGAGGCTTGGTATGATTACTTCTCCCTTGCGGCTTATCGAAGTTGCTAAGGAACGTGGGTTGATAAAGATACAAAACCCTCTTCATGTTTCTTTGTTATGAGTATAGTGCGATTTGTCCATCATTTTCGTGAGTCTTGGAGACTTTATCTTGTTGAGATTCTTTTTTTTATCGCAAGTACTTTTCTTGTTAACCATATCTATGGGATAAGCATTGAGAAACATGTTCAGTACTCTGCAAAAGCTGCATCTCAGTATAATGCCCAAAAAGAAACAGAGCCTCGTGGTTCTATTTCGTTTGAAACACGAGATCGATTGTTGATTCCCGCAGCAATTAATGAAAAAAAACCTTTTGTCTACATTGCCCCAGCGGAAATTAAAGATGCTGATAGAGATAGAGTCTTAACATCCGTAGCGTCAATTTTCCCTCTTTCTTCTGATGTGTGGATTGAAAAAATGGAAGATAGTAGGTCCCACTTTAGTATTATTGAACTTAATCCAAGTCAAGAGGCGGTTAAAAAAATTAAGGGGCTTAAGTTGCGCGGTGTTTATGTAGGAGAACGTCTTAAGCGTTTTTATCCAAACAAAGAGCTTGGGGCCTCTATTTTGGGATTTGTTACAGATGAATATAATACACCCACAGGACAATATGGTGTCGAAGAGGTGGCACAGGAACAACTTGGGAATTTCTATCGTCCTGCCGATGTAGTGCTTACGATTGATTATAATATTCAACAGAAAGGAGAGCAGATGCTTGACGATCTAATGAAAGAATGGAAGGCGAAGGCGGCTACCCTCATCGTTGAAGACCCAAAGACAGGTGCTATTCTTGCTATGGCACAAAAGCCGGGGTTTGATCCAAATGCATATGGTGAGGCCTCCCTCAAATCGTTTCTTAATCAGAACATCTCTAGTATGTATGAGCCAGGATCGGTATTCAAGGCGCTTACTTTTGCGGGTGCGATAGATGCCGGAAAGGTGAAGCCAGAAACTACCTACTATGATACAGGAATCCTTTCAATGAGTGGGTATACTATTAGAAATTGGGATAAAAAATCTTATGGTACCCAAACCATGATAGGAGTTCTTGAAAATTCTTTAAATACGGGAGCAGCGTTTATAGAAAAACAACTTGGACCAGATCTTTTTTTGAAATATGTGAAGGACTTTGGGTTTGGTGCAAAAACGGAAATTGATCTTCCTGGTGAAGTGGTGGGGAATATAAAAAATCTTAAGGGATTTGAACAATTACATTTTGCAACAGCATCGTTTGGGCAGGGTATCGCAGTTACCCCCCTTCAACTTATTACTGCGGTATCTGCCATTGCAAATAAGGGTAAGCTCATGAAACCTCATATTATAGATCGGTTTGAATATAGTGATGGTGTTATAAAGGTGATACAACCAAAAGTTACGCGCACTGTATTGAGTGAAGAGGCCGCAGAAAAGACGGTAGATGCTCTTGTTTCTGTTGTAAATCATGGCAAAATTGGGGCAGTGTCTGGGTATAGGGTAGGAGGAAAAACGGGGACGGCCCAGATTCCATCTTCAAGGGGAGGATATGAGGAGGCGTATATTCATAGTTTTGTTGGGTTTGCCCCCGCCGATGATCCTAAATTCACTATCCTTATTAAGCTTGTACGTCCCGTAGGGGCTCCTCTTTCTGGTATGACCGTTGTTCCCGCCTTTCGTGAACTTACGAAGTTTTTACTCGATTATTATAGTATCCAACCAACCCGATAAGTATCTAGTATCTTTTGTGATTTTCTCTATTAGCGAGTTAATGGGTTAACGTGTTAACGAGTTCAAGAAACAACCCGTTAACTCGTGAACTCGTTAATTTTTTTTAATACAATTATGATGTTTCATAGAAAAATGTTGCTATCTCTTGTACAGAGTCTTGCCACAAAAACACTGAAAAAATTCCAACCTGGTATTATTGCTGTTACGGGAAGCGTGGGAAAGACGTCTACAAAGGAGGCGATCTATACTGTGCTTAGTGCCGATCGTAAGGTGCGTTGTTCACGAGAAAACCTTAACAACACTCTCGGGGTGGGGCTTACTATTCTTGGTGATTATAATCGACCCCCCGAGGAAATGTTTAAAAAGATTTTCTTTTGGTACTCTGTCATTGTTCGCGCGCACCTAGAACTTCGTTTTAAAAAAACATATCCAGAATTGTTGGTGCTTGAATATGGCGTGGATCGTCCGGGTGATATGGATGAACTTGTACGTCTTTATCCTCCACAGATTGCTGTTGTAACAGCATTGAGCGATATTCCTCCTCACGTGGAGTTTTTTGCCTCGCCTGATGAGCTTTATAAAGAAAAGGAAAAGCTTGTTCGAGCCTTGCCCGCTACAGGATTTGCAATATTAAATCATGATGATGAGGTGGTGCGTGAAATGCGAGAAGCAACTCGCGCTCACACTATGGCGTATGGGTTTGGTGAGGATGCCCAGGTGGGGGTAATTGGGTACGAATATCTTTATACTAACTATGTTCCTCGAGGGATGACGTTTAAAATTAATTACGATGGAAAGATGATGCCGTTTACATTGAACGTGCTTGGGAAACCACAGGTGTATTCTGCCTCGGCGGCGGTTGCTGTTGGGTTGATTTTTGGGATGAATTTAGTTAAAATTGCCCGGGCGCTTGAGGGGTATACGGTTATGGAAGGGAGGGGGAACTTTATCCCCGGTATTAAATACTCCTACATTTTTGATAGTAGTTATAACGCCTCACCGGACTCTATGGACATGGCGCTTGAGACGCTCCATGAACTTGAGAGTGTGAAGCGACGCGTGGCAATCTTGGGCGACATGCTTGAGATTGGCACCTACTCCACCGAGGCTCACCTTGCGCTCGGGCGATATGCCGCCGGGCGTGTTGATCGACTTATCGTAATCGGCGCTCGCGGTGCCTTTATAGGCGAGGGTGCACAAGAGGCGGGTATGCAGCCCGATCGTCTTACTGTTTTCTACACCACCGAAGAGGCGCTACCTCACCTCGATGCTCTTATTGAAGAAGGCGATTGTGTGCTTGTCAAAGCATCTCACGCCATGCATTTTGAAAAAATCGTTGAAGAAATAAAATTTAAATAACGCTCTTGTCGTCTAGCCCGGTCTAGGACGTCGCGTTCTCATCGCGGAGACACGGGTTCGAATCCCGTCGAGAGCACCAACTGATTAGCTTTCGTTTTTATTTTTGTGTTAGAAGCACGGGCGTGGCGCTGTTCGATAACCTCATAATTACTAGTGCCTGAGCCTGTCGAAGGCCTACATTTCTTTAAGGAAACCCTTCGACTTTGCTCAGGGAATATCATGTTTCCGAACAGCGCCCACGGGAGTTGACACATAATAAAATACATGTTAACATAAAACCATCAGTCTGAAAGGAAATGTTTGTATGCAGTGTCGAATGAGTTGTGGTGCGTGTTGTATTGCGATCTCTATCTCTTCTCCGATCCCGGGGATGCCAAGTGGTAAACCGGCGGGGGTGAGGTGCCCGCACCTTACGAAAGAGAATCTCTGTGCGTTGTTCGGCAAGCCCGAGCGGCCGGAGATTTGTTCCCGCCTTGCTCCTGCAAGGGAGTTTTGCGGCGAGAGTCGTGAGGAGGCGTTTGCACGTATTGACGAGATTGAACGGGCGACAAGCCCGACGTAGAGAGAGCGGGGCCTTGCATGGCCCCGTTTTTAATTACCAGGAAACCCCACACGAAAACGGCGTCGTTGATTTTTGTAGCCGTTGGAGTGTGGGGATGAATGGCGTTTTGCGCGAAGCGAAACAAAAGGAAACCCCGGGCTAAAGCCTGGGGAGGATGTCATTGTTCCCCGAGCTTAATATACACTTTTCCACAGTTGATGTGTGTACACTCTTTTATTACAATGTGTATATGAACAATACACATACTAATCAACTTACAAAGTTTCAAAAGAAGGTTCTCGTTATTATCGAACAACATTTTAAAAAACACCATGAGTCGCCTACGATAGAGGAGATTCGAGATAAGATGGGGCTCTCCTCCTCTCGATCGGTAACGCAGTATCTCGAGGCGCTTTCAAAAAAGGGATTATTACGTCGTGAGCGCTATAAAGGAAGGGGAATTACGCTTTTGAAGGATATGGAAAAAGGTGAGACGGTGCAGCTTCCTGTATTTGCTTCGGCTGGATGTGGAAGCCCCTCGGTAATAGCAGAACGCACGTTTGATGAATTTATTGAGGTGGCTTCAAATCTTATAACAGGCAAGAAAAAGGCGAATCTCTTCGTGATTAGGGCGATGGGTAACTCAATGAATGAGGCTGGTATTCAAGATGGGGATTATGTGCTTGTGGAGCGTATCGTTGATGTGGAGTATGAGATGGGGGATACGGTGGTTGCTATCATTGATGATAGTGCCGTTATTAAACGCTATGTGCGGTCGGACGATCTCATTATTCTCAAACCAGTCTCTTCAGACCTCTCACACCGGTCAATTATTTTGGGAAAGGATGCGACGTATAAGATATTTGGCAAAGTGTTACGCACGATACGTATTCCAAAATCCTTCGATTTTAGTTATGCGTCCGCTTAACATTTTTACATTTTATTCTTTGACCAAAAATAAAAGCACGGTATACTCAAACTATAAAAAATAATAGGCTGGAATTAATATGAGAAAAATACACAGAAGATTTACCACACGTCACACGAACTTTGATTTGGTGTTGAGTGTTGTTTGTTTGGTATTGATATGGCGTGGAGTGTGGCATCTCACTGATATTTTTATTTTTCTGGAAGATACCGATAAATTTTATGGCTACCTTGTTCCCATGCTGATTGGCTTTGCCTATCTTTATTTCAATGATTTTAAACTTACGGAGTTGGAACATGGTGGAAATGAGCTTGAGGATGAAGAAATGAAATGAATAAGGCCGGGTTTCATATCGTAAGAGTTGGTATAGCAATTACGTTTTTATGGATCGGTGTTCTTATTTTTCGAGATCCTGAGGCGTGGGGGAGCTATCTTCAGCCTTGGGCTGCGGGGATTCTCCCTATGCCGCTTGCCGAGGCAATGGTAGGAACGGCATTTCTCGATATTGCTATTGGTGGATTGCTTCTTGTGGATTATCTTACATGGGTTGCAGCAGCTCTCGCATCAACCCACCTCATAATCATTCTTGTGACGAGTGGTATTACGGATATTACCGTTCGGGATATCGGTCTTCTTGCGGCAACACTAGCACTCCTTGTCGAGTCGCTGCCTTTTCAGATATTTAAAAATAAATAATTAGGACTTACGCATTCGGCGCATTTCTTCGTCAGAAACTGCGGTACTCAACGCAGTACTTCTTGTGTACAGCTTATTCCGTTCCTCGTTTCTTCCTCAAACTGCATCCAAATGCGTAAGTCTTTGCAACATAACGCTGAGAATAGTCGACTTTCTTTGGTGGTTTTTAATTCTCAATAAATTATGTAATATACATACATATGCGCATAACATCTGCGGAGTTTATGAAAGGGGTGGTGGGGAGTGATACGATTTTTGAGGATGGTACGCCTCAGGTTGCTTTTATTGGGCGTTCAAACGTAGGGAAGTCGAGTGTCATCAACTCTCTTACTAGAAAGAAGGATTTAGCGAGAACGAGCTCGTTTCCCGGGCGTACTCAGGAGATAAACGTTTTTCTGATAAATGGATCTTTTTATCTTGTTGATTTGCCTGGATATGGGTTTGCCAAGGGATCACATGAGCTACGAGAACGTCTTTTGAAATTAATTGACTGGTACTTATTGTGTTCCGGATATATTCAGAAAAAGATCGTTTTTATTATTGACGCGTACGTGGGTCCTACGGAAATTGATTTGGAGGTGTTTGAGAGACTTATGGAACAGGGAAAGAATATTGTTGTTGTTGCAAACAAGGTGGATAAACTTAAGCAATCAGAGTACAAAAAACAGCTTCAGAATATTCAGAGTATATTTCACGATCGTAAGGTTATTCCCTACTCCTCATTTGAAAAGATTGGCATAAAGGAGTTGACCAACGAAATTTTGTTATAATTTTATGATC
>JACRHX010000003.1 GCA_016211955.1 Parcubacteria group bacterium
AGTTCGATGGTGTAATCGAACGAGTTAACAGTTTTACGCGGACACCCTATCCTTTTGTGCCTCACGCGAAGTTCAGGAGTGAATACGTGTGGGGGTTGTGTAGGTTCTGATTCTGGATTCCCGCTTTCGCGGGAATGACAACAGAAAACACAAAACCCCGATAAAGGGGTTTTGTCGTGAATTCTATATCCTAAATATTTAATATTAGGCTACTGCGTCTTTGAGTCCCTTCCCTGGTTTGAATTTTGGAACGATTTTTGCAGGAACACTTACCTTCTCACCCGTTTTTGGATTGGTTGCCATACGTGCTGCACGCTTTGTGACACGAAAGGTACCAAATCCTGTAACAGCAACCTCCTCACCATTCTTAAGGGTATTAGTGATTGTATCAAATAATGTATTCACAATCTCATGAGCCTGATTCTTGCTCATATCACCTACTTTTTGTACTGCCTCAATAAGTCCATCTTTTGACATAAAAATATAAATTTAGCATGAACGACCTTTGTATATACTACATCTTCTTCTATTCTACTAGAAATAACAAGGAAAATACAAGCTCGATAGCAAGATTAGCTCGCTAGTTCGTTAGCCCATTAGTACTAACGGGCTAATAAGCTAACTTTGCTAATCTCGCTAACGTGCGTACTCTATTGCCCTTGTCTCTCGAATAACATTTATCTTAATCTCACCCGGATATTTTAGATCAGCTTCTATACGCTTTGCAATGTTTCGCGCAAGTGTTGCCGCGGCAAGATCATCTATTTTATCGGGCACTACAAATACCCGAACCTCTCTTCCTGCCTGAATAGCGTACACCTTCTCAACCCCTTCAAATGAATTTGCTATCTTCTCAAGTCCTTCAAGTCGCTTAATATAAAACTCCAATGTTTCCCTTCGTGCTCCAGGACGTCCCGCAGAGATAACATCGGCAGCATTCACAATATATGCCTCAGGAACCTCAACAGGATACTCCTCATGATGCGAGTGCATAGATTTTATAACATCCTCTGAAACACCATACTTCTGGAGAATTTTCTTACCAATATTCACGTGCGTCCCCTGAATCTCATGATCAACCGCCTTCCCAATGTCATGCAACAATGCACCCTTCTTCGCGACATCAACGCGCAATCCCAACTCTTGCGCAAGAATTCCAGAGATATGCGCCATCTCTACCGAGTGCATAAGCACATTCTGACCAAAACTCGTCCTAAAATTAAGTCGTCCAAGAAGAACAATAAGCTCTCGAGGAAGATCAAGAACCCCCACTTCATATGCCGCCGCCTCTCCCGCTTGACGCATCTTCTCTGTCATCTCCTGACGCGCCTCTTCGATCTTCTCCTCAATCTTTGCGGGCTGAATACGCCCATCTTTAATAAGCTTCTCCATGGCAATACGTGCCACCTCACGACGCACAGGGTCAAAAGAAGAAAACACAATGATATCGGGGGACTCATCCATGATAAGTTCGACGCCGGTGAGACGCTCGAAAGTACGGATGTTTCTCCCCTCTCTCCCAATTATTTTTCCCTTCAAGTCTTCCGAAGGAAGTGACAAATATGATGTAGTAATATCGCTTACATGCGAACGCGCATACCGTTGTATTGCCGTGGTAACAATCTCACTGGTTTTCTTTTCAATCTCCTCTTGTTTAGTCTGTTCGAGCTTCATGAGCGCACGTACAAGGTCATCTTTATGCTCATGTTCAATTTTTGTTATCAACTCCTCTTTGGCAGCCTCGCGAGACATACCCGCGACGCGTTCAAGTTCGCCCTGAATTTTTTGATTCGACTTCTCTATTTGCACCTTTACGATCTTGAGGCGCTCAATTTCTTCATCAACTAGTTTATTTTTCTGTTCTACATCACTTGTCTTCTTTTCAAACAACTCCTCACGACTCAAAAGACGGTCCTCGATACGTTGAAGAGCAACCTTCCTCTCTTTTTCTTCGGCTTTTACCTCTTCGAGGATTTTTACCGCCTTATCTTTTGATGATAGCAAAACCTCCTTCGCCTCTCCTCTCGCGCTTTCTAAAAGTCTCCGAACTTTTGCCTCTGCAGAATTTGAAGAAATGCGTGAGATAAGCTCACGAATAGAATACCCTACAAATACCCCGAGAAGAATAAGAATAGCTAACGATAGTGGATTTTCCACCCACGGCAATGCGCTTAAGTTCATAATGTGTTAGTGCTTCTGCTAACCCCCCGCTTTTTCATTTTTAATTAACTTCAACTCGCCCCCCACAAGCGGAGAAACAAAACGTCGATAATAGAACTCTACTACGTCTTTGATTAGCATTTGAAAACAAAAAAATTAATATATGTCCAAGCTACCACCAAACAAGCCCAGTGTCAAAAAAACCATGATCCTATATAATCAACGCCCACCGGGAGGTGAGCGTTGGATGACATAAAAAACCCCGCAATGCGAGGTTCGAGTTTTTTGTTCCTTATTTCTTTTTTTATTTTTCGCTTCATCCACCTTCGCTCTCCGAGCTCCGGCGGACAAGAAGGACAAAGTGCCAAGGATCAAAGGAGATCCAAGGAACAAATGTCCAAGGACAGGAAGCTACTTGCGACGCACGAAGACGAAACAGCCGTCACCATACCAGAAGCCCTCAGGATAGCCGTAGTCCCAGAACAGCCATGGGTCGTCGTCATACTGTCCCACCTTGAAGATGCACAGGTCGCCGCTCGAGTCGGTGATGGGCTCCATCGCAATGCGAAGCCACTCGCCGTTCGGCTGATCCGTGTACACTTCTTTCTTGTGGTTATGTGCTGGGTTGGTAATACCAGTTTTTGTGGGGTTGTCAAGATGTGCTTCTTTTTCTGAAGTTCTTTATACTGAATATAATCTTTAATATCAAGAATCACGAAACGTATAATCCGAACCATTCTGAAAGTGCGTAGCAAGGTGTTGTCAACCCCGAATAAAATGAGCTGGGTTGACAACGAAGCACCTTCGGAGCGAGCAAAAATACCGCTGGGTATTTTTGCGTGTGAGGAATGTACGTTTCGTGATTCAAAACTTAATATATAAAAAACACATGAATGACTCTATTGCATCTATAAAGGAGTACGTACGTGCTGCAAATTATCTTGCAGTAACACAAATTTATCTCAAGGATAATGTACTCCTCGAGAAGCCTCTGAAACCAGAACACATCAAACCAAGACCCCTTGGTCATTGGGGAACGTGCCCCGGTATTAATTTCGTCTATGGCCATCTCAATCATTTTATAAAACGCCACAACGTTTCAACTATTTTTGTCCTTGGCCCCGGTCATGGATTTCCCGCCCTTCAAGCAGGACTCTTTCTTGAAGGAACGTTAGAAGAATATTATCCGGAAGCAACCCATAGCGAAGAAGGTATCCGCCATATTTCAAAGCTTTTCAGTTGGCCATATGGATTTCCAAGCCATAGTAACCCCGGAGCACCCGGCGCTATCGTCGAAGGAGGCGAACTTGGTTATTCGCTCTCGACCTCCTATGGTGCCATCCTCGATAATCCCGATCTCCTCGCAGTATGTCTTGTAGGAGATGGGGAGGCAGAAACAGGGCCCACCGCTACTGCATGGCACCTCAATAAATTTATTGATCCCGCCCACAATGGCGCTGTACTTCCCATCCTTCACTGCAACGGCTACAAGATCTCCGGTCCCACCATCTTCGGAAGAATGTCTAATAAAGAATTAAAAGCGCTTTTTTATGGTTATGGATACGAGCCTTTCATTGTTGAGGGCGCAAAAATATATGAAAAAATGTATGCAACACTTGATATCTGTTATACGAAAATCAAAGACATACAAACGCGCGCGCGAGGTGGAGAAAAACTGATCGCGCCCCGCTTCCCCATGATTATCCTAAAGACTCCAAAGGGATGGACGGGGATCAAGACACTCCACGGAAACAAAATAGAAAATAATCATCTCTCTCATCAGGTGGTCATTAACAATGTGTGGACCGACAAGGAAGAACGCAAGGCGCTCGAAAAATGGCTCAAGTCATATAAATTCCATGAGCTCTTTAAAAAAGAAACAGGATTTTCATCTTCAATACGAGAGATAATCCCCGCGGCAGACCTTCGTATGGGGGCAAACCCACATGCACACGGCGCAAAAATACGTCGCGACCTTATTCTCCACGACATCGCCCCCTTCACCGAAGACGCGTCGGTTCCAGGAACAATAGGGTCAAGCAGTATGCGCCGAGCAGGGGCATACCTAAATGAAGTATTCAAGGAAAACGCGGGCAACCGAAACTTCCGTCTCATGTCACCCGATGAAACCTATTCAAATAAACTCGATGATGTTTTCAAAACAACAACGCGCGCATTTACATTACCTATCGAATCTTGGGACAAAGATATTTCCCCTGATGGACGCGTAATGGAAATGTTGAGCGAGCATTCTCTCCAAGGTATGGCACAAGGATACGTACTTACAGGACGCCATACCGTATTTGCCTCTTATGAAGCATTCGTGCAGGTAGTAAGCAGTATGGCGGATCAATATGCAAAATTTCTTAAAATCTCACAACAATTTCCTTGGAGAAAAGGAGTCTCGTCACTAAACTATATTCTTACCTCTTCAGGGTGGCGACAGGAACACAATGGCTATTCACACCAAAATCCAGGATTTATCGGTGACATGCTTGAAAAAAAAGTTTGTCCCATCCATGCCTATTTTCCTCCTGATGGCAACAGTACGCTTGCAGTACTTAAAAAATGTCTCGCCTCTAGAGATGGAATCAATATTATTGTTGCAGGGAAAACTGTTGAACCTCGTTGGCTCACACCAGAGGATGCAGAAAAAGAACTTGACAGAGGACTTATGATCTGGGACTTCGCAAGTGATGAAAATCCAGACCTCGTAATAGCCTCAATCGGCGACTATCTCACCAAAGAAGCTCTTGCGGGACTTAGCTACATTAAACAAGATCTCCCTACTATACGAATACGTTTTGTGAATATTATGGAACTTACCACAGAGGGAATAGGAAATCCTACCCACATTGGCCCTCTTCATGAATTTGATGATTATTTCACGCCCGACAAACCCATTATCTTCAATTATCATGGCTACCCTGACCATCTAAAACCCATGCTTTTTGAAAAAGGAGATTCCAAACGATTCAAGGTTAATGGTTATATTGAAAACGGATCAACAACAACTCCATTTGATATGCACATACGAAATAAAACAAGTAGATTTCATGTTGCAATCGATGCACTTACTCTCCTTCGCGAACACACTATAATTTCAGATGAAGTCGCAGAAAATTGTATTGCTATGTATAGAAAAAAAATTGAAGACCATGGAGTATATATCAGAATACACGGTGTCGATCCTGATGAAATAGAATTATGGCAATGGAAACCACGTCACTCGTAATCAATATGGGAAGCGCATCAAAAAAATATGCGCTTTACGAAGGAGAAGAAGAGCTTGCCACGTATCACTTCGAAAAAGAAGACGGTTCTTTTATCGTTACCGAAGCGTTCAATAACGCAAAAGAAAAATTATTGCTTACGGAAAATGAATACACACAAAGCACGGCATTTCTTCTTAAGCGTCTCAAAACAAAAGACGGCACGCTTGTTGTCGAACAGATAGGCATTCGTGTCGTTGCTCCAGGAACCTACTTTCATGCCACACAACCCGTTACTCAAGAATATATTACGAAACTTGAAGAAGCCCTCCTCAAGGCTCCTCTTCATATAGCGCCGACCCTGGAAGAAATAAAACTACTTCCCTCTCTATTTCCTGGTAAACAAATCATCGCCGTATCTGATAGCGCATTTCACACCACCATGACAGAATCCGCGCAGTTCTACGCTCTTCCAATAGAGATAATCCGAAAATACGACATCTATCGTTTTGGCTATCACGGCATCTCGATGCAATCGATCATGAGAACACTCAAAGAATCTATAAACCCCCTTCCACAAAATATTATCATCTGTCACCTCGGAAGCGGTTCAAGTATTGCAGCGATAAAAGATGGAAAAAGTTATGACACCTCTATGGGTTTCACCCCCCTTGAAGGGCTCCCTATGGGAACACGTGTGGGCAACATCGACCCGGGTGTAATCACCCACCTCGCAAAACAACTCAACCTCTCCCCCGATGATCTCGACACCTACCTCAATACACAATGCGGACTTCATGGATTAAGCGGTAAAACTGCGGATGTACGAGAACTGCTCACCCTTGAACAACAAGGAGACGAAGACGCAGAACGAACACTTAATTACTTTAACTATCACGTCAAAAAATACATCGGCGCATACACTGCTGCATTAAATGGTATCGATCTCATCGTTTTTACGGCAGGCATTGGAGAACGCTCTTCGATTATGCGCGCGCGTATCCTTAATGACCTTGATGGTATTGGTATCAAAATAAACAAAGAAAAAAATGAAACTACCTCCTCCGAGAACATCTCTTTTATCGAAGACGAAACATCAAGAGTAAAAATCGCAGTCATTAAAACCAACGAAATGAAAGAAATTATGATGTCAATCAAACAAGTATCTAGTATATAGTATCTTGTATCTAGTATGCCGGAAAAAACAAAAATTCTTTCTAGTTGTTACACATAAATATTTAATTTTCGATATACCAGATACTAAATACACGATACTAGATACAAAAAAAATTATGTTTTTCAATAAAAAAAAAGAAGAGGTCCTCTCCCCAAAAGTTGTTCTTGTAATTCTCGATGGCTGGGGCAAGGGTAAAAACGATCTCTCAAATCCCCTTGCAGAAGCACATCTTCCCACTATTCAATACCTTGAAGAAAATTATCCATCTGGAAGTCTCCAAGCTTCTGGTATTGCGATCGGATTGCCGTTGGGCGAGGTTGGAAATAGCGAAG
>JACRHX010000016.1 GCA_016211955.1 Parcubacteria group bacterium
ACAACCCCCAAATCGTCAAAAATTACCCTATATTACCTCTTCTTTCTTAAAAATGCGGGTATATCCCAATGATCCTTCATTGGATCCTCTGGTTTCTCCATCTTTCCTGATTGCTGCTGTTTTACTGGCTCCTCTTCTTTCTTTTCTACCTCTTCTTCAAGATCAGCATCAAGGACAACATCAAGCTCGTTATGTTGCTCCTCTTCTTTCTTCTTAGAGGGTGAATCGTTCGACCCCATCTCAGCTTTTTTATACCCATCAAACCCTGTTGCAATAACAATGACCTTAATATCCCCCTTCTTCATGCGTTCATCATGGTATGCACCAAAAATAACACGTGCCGTCTGATCAATAGGCTCGGTGATTACCTTAGCAGCCTCGTTCACCTCAGAAAGTTTGAGGTCATCATTGCCCGCAACACTAAAGAGAACCCCCTTTGCGCCACTCATTGAAACCTCAAGAAAAGGAGAATTGACTGCTTGTCGTGCGGCGGCAAGAGCACGATCTTCACCCGAAGCAGTTCCAATGCCAATGATAGCAGACCCAGCATTTTGCATAATCGCCTTTACGTCTGCAAAATCAACGTTGATGATACCAGGTAGACTTACAAGCTCTGCAATACCTCGTGTGGCCTGATGAAGCACATCATCAATTGCCTCAAACGCCTTATGAAGAGGGGTGTCCTTGTCAATAATATTAAAAATACGATCATTGGGGACAGAGATAAGTGTATCGACACGCTCTGAAAGCCGTTGCGCCGCAGCCTCCGCCACCCTCATACGCTGAATGCCCTCAAAGAAAAAAGGTTTTGTAACCACTGCAATAGTAAGAGCCCCGAGCTCTTGAGCGATCTCGGCCACCACAGGAGCGGCACCAGAGCCAGTTCCTCCACCAAGCCCTGCAGTGATAAACACCATATCAGCACCCTTCAAAACTTCGTGGATTTCTTCTCGTGTCTCCTCTGCCGCCTGACGTCCAAGCTCCGGATTCATACCCGTACCAAGTCCACGTGTGAGATTTTTTCCAATGTGAATCTTTTCTTTTGCTACCGACTGATGAAGATCCTGTGAGTCAGTGTTAATCGCCACAAAATCAACCCCTTTAATCAGAAGTCGATTCATGCGCGAGACAGCATTACCACCGCCGCCACCCACGCCAACTACTTTTATCTTCACAAACGACTGAAAATCAGGTTTTACGTGTGGCATAAAATAAAATCAAAACTTAAAATGCAAAAATCAAAACTACAAATAAAAACTAAATTTATTTTTGAAATCGTACAATATATATTTTGAACCATTCCGTAGGCACGAAGCAGGGTGTTGTCAATCCTTCGGTGTATCCGAATTGGATTGACAACGGAGTGCCTACGGAGAGAGCGAGAATGCCACTGGGCATTCTCGCGTGTGAAAAATATATATTGTACGATTTCAAATTGCTAGGGAATGAAGATACGAAAGATCTTTTTAACCTTATTTAAGAACCCCTTCTCCGATTCTGTAGCCCCGCTTATCTTCTCATCAGCGCCCCAAAAAAGCAAACCCATCGCCGTCGAAAACTCTGGTCTATGCACCATCTCCTCTACAGAGCTATCTTCACACTCTATCTTAAAAGGTTCGCCAACTCTTACTACCATTTTTAACTCACTTCTTACAAGGTCAGGAAGACCATTAAGGCGCGAACCCCCTCCAATAAGGACGACACCCCCAGGAAGACGCTTGTCTCCCAAGGTCTTTCGCTCATTTTTAACAAAATCAAAAATTTCCGCAAGTCGCGCCTCGATAATTTCAGCTATAAACTTTTTTGACACCTTCCCCTCGAGACTTGGATCAATCTTTGAAAGCTCTAGTCCTTCTTTTTTGGAAACCTCATCAGATGTCCCCGCATAAAGCAGCTTCACCCTCTCTGCCACATCAACAGGAATCTTGAGCCCTATCGCAATATCATTTGTAATGCGTGTAGATCCTACGGGGAAGATAGAGGCATGAAGCAGCTTCCCCTCTTCAAACACCGCCATGCTTGTCGTTCCAGCCCCGATATCAAGTACCACAACCCCAATTTCACGCTCGTTTTTGGTAACCACCGAACGACTTGAGGCAAGAGGAGAAAAAATCATCCCACCAATACGCACATTGGGCTCAAGACACTTTGTAATATTTTTAACCACAGGAGAAAACGTATCAACGACAAGGCTATCTACCTCAAGACGAATACCATTCATACCTAGAGGATCCTTAATACCCACCCCATCAACATAGTATTCTCTAGGAATAACATGGAGAATCGAGCGGTTAAGGGGGAGATTTATCGCCTGCGAAGCCTGAATAACACGGTCGATATCTTCATATGAAATTTCGCCATCGGCACGGGCAACCGCAACTACCCCACGAGAAGCGCGCGCCAAGCTTTGATACCCCCCAACATTTACATATGTATCCTTAAGCGCATCGCGAGCAGAAACGTCTACTTCAGAACAAAATTCTACTATCGCCTTTCGTGCCTCATCCATATCGACGATCATTCCATTACGCATCCCTTGTGAATCCCTACGCTTTGCGCCAAGAATACGAAGATTACCACGATCCAAATGCCCCCACACCGCACGAATAGTAGAGGTACCAATATCTAAACCCGTAAAACAATTTTTCATCCCGTTAGAGATAGGTCGCGATCAAAAAATCACAACCCACTTTTTTGTTTAATGTTATTAATATCTGTTGTTAAACTTATCCCCCGTTAGACATAAGCGATCGCAATCTCTAACGGGATTCATTAGAAAAAGATAAGAAATTAACGCTTACCTTCATTCTACTTCAATGCACACCATAGAAACAATGGTGGATGA
>JACRHX010000017.1 GCA_016211955.1 Parcubacteria group bacterium
ACACATTCCTAAACAAAAGGCACCAAATACGAGCCCAGCATATACCACAAACACCAATCCCAGTGCCAAACCAATTCCACCCATTATATCTCCTGCTTTGGTATTCTGAATATCGATCCCAGAACAAACAAGAAAAGATACAATAAAGAGAGATAGCACTGTAATCACTTGAAAAAAATTTTTGAAGCGAAATAGCCCACACAAAAACCAAAAAAAATACCAACGAAAACAAATGCAAAAAATTCCATAATCCCATCCTCCTATTTTCTTTGAACTAAATCAAAGATAACACAAATCTTTATACATGTCTATTTATTTTGATATCTCTCACAGAAAGATAAAAAATATTGAACGCTATGACGCGTCATAGTGCCGCTCCCTATCTACAATTTTAAAAAATAAAAAACCGCCACGTGGACGGTAAAACTTTTTAAATCTTTTCTTTGGATATAATTACCTCCTCAACAAAGTATTGACTTTCAATTTTTCTAGCCTGTCTCGTGTGTATCATACCTGTTGTATCTACATATCTTACCTGTTGCGCAAGAAATTTAATCTCCTCCGATGCCTCATGTTCTGTGGCAAAAGGTCCTCGATGACAAGTATCAACAATATCACCGCAATCCTTATGTATTCCAATAACTCTAAATTTTGTAACAACCCTCCATCGAACATTAGCTCCATCAATCAAAATCGCCATTACTTATTCCCTCCTAGGATGTACTTTTATATCATAACCACAAAAATATGCAACAGATCAAATTTCTGACGATCGTCATGAATTTGATTATGTATAACCCAGCGAGTGGTATGATGCAGCATACCACCCCATAATCCATGCTTCGTGCCACACAATTCAAAGGCCAAAGTCTATCGTTTTTCATACCGTACTGACCAGAAGCGGGAAACGAGGATTGAAAGAAATGCGTAGTAGAGAAGAATGAAAACAAGTGAGGCGTTTCCTAGATACACTTCGAGCATAATCGGAATACGCGAAAAAGAGTGAATTATAGCTAATTCATAACCGATACAAAATGATGCGAACATACCCACCACACTCGCAAGAGACGTACTTATAAATCCAACAAGCCCCGTAAAAAATACGAGGAGCATTGTAAAAGGAATTGCAAAGAGAAGAAGGACGTTGGTAATAACGGATAATAAAGAAAAAGAGTGAAACGTTGTGATAAGAATAGGAAATGCCATTACCTGGCTCGCGATGGTTGCATAAAAATGCGACCTCCAGTCAAGAAATGACTGCTCTCCACCCCACCTCTTTTCAAAAATTGGTAAGAGATAGGTAATTCCAAGCGTGGAGAGAAAAGAGAGTTGAAACCCTATATCAAGCGCCACAACATCAGGATTAAAAAGAACCATTCCAAACGCCGCGCATAAAATTGCCCTTCGAAAATGGTACCTTCTTCCTATAAACTGCGCGATAAGCATAAGCTCCCCCATCACAGCAGCGCGCACCAAAGACGCCTCTCCCCCGACCATAATCACAAATAAAATAACAAGAATGCTTGCAACACCCAAGGCAAGTTTTCGATGTAACCGTAAGAACAATAAAAAACCAAAAAGATAAAGACTAATAATCGAAATATTAAAACCAGAGAGCGCAACAAGGTGTGTCGTACCCGTCTTGCGCATCTCATCCGCCAAAGTGGTTGAAAGACCAGTCTTCCCCATAAGAAGAGAAGTCCCGAACGAAGCATACGGCTCTGGAAGTGCACAAGCAATGTTGTGCGTGAAAGCATTTTTTGTGACACGAAGTCCAGTGCCCAGTAGATCAACATTTTTTTGAATCGTCGGCGAGACCTTCCACTCTAGTGTTTCAAAAACCTGTCGATACAACATCGCTCCGGCGATACACTGCAGAGCAATAAGAATAAAAACTGTTGTTTTAGATAACTTTTTTGTGTCAATAAAATAACACAGTCAACCACAAGAAGACCGATGATATACCACAACACATCGCGAGCACCCAAAAAGGGAGCCACAAGGCTCCCTCCGATAAATCCTATTAAAATAGTATCTACCACCCCCTGAAATATCGCCATGTACTTCTAATACTCCTCGAGCTTACTAATCTCACCGTGATCACGAATCTTACTCAACGCCTTCGCCTCAATCTGACGGATACGCTCTCGAGTTACCCCAAACTCTTTCCCAACCTCCTCAAGAGTGTGTGTGATACCATCATCGATCCCAAAACGCATCCCAAGGATTTTCTGTTCACGCGGGGTGAGATCACGAAGAATTTCAGCAAGCTTGTCTCTCAAAAGTCGCTGGGCCGCAGATTGCACAGGGGTTATGGTCTTCTCGTCTTTAATAAATTCTCCGAGTGTTGAATCCTTATCATCATCACCAACAGGAGATTCAAGCGACACTGTTTCTTGTGAAATCTTCATAATATGGTGCGCCTTTTCGATATCAATACCCATCTCTGAGGCAATCTCTGCGGGCAATGGTTCTCGTCCAAGATCTTGTTGTAAACGACGTTTTACCTGCAAAAATTTTGAAATCGTTTCAACCATGTGTACGGGAATACGAATCGTACGCGCCTGATCAGCCAAAGCACGCGTAATTGCCTGCCTAATCCACCATGTTGCATACGTCGAAAATTTAAACCCTCTTCGATAATCAAACTTATCAACAGCGCGTGAAAGCCCAATATTTCCCTCTTGGATGAGATCAAGAAGAGTAAGGTGTGGACTTCGTCCCACATATTTTTTCGCAAAGGAAACCACAAGCTTAAGGTTTGCCTGAATAAGCTTTTGACGCGCCTCTTCATCCCCCGCTTCGATACGTTTTGCAAATGCCTTTTCCTCATCGCCAGTGAGAAGCGGTATCTTTCCTATTTCACGAAGATACGCTTGCACCGCATCAAAAAGCTCCATACCTGGTGGAATTTCCGTGGCACGATTCAACTCCTCCTTAGAAATTTCTTGTTGCTGTTGAAGCTCGAGAAATTCACGCGCCTCAATCACTTCAATATTTGCTTTTTCAAATGATTCATAGAGTTCCTCAAGAAGAGTAAGATCAGTTTCAACACGTGGAAAATAATGTAAAATCTCTGACTCGGTTACAAATCCGCGCTCCCTTCCACGCCGCATAAGCTCCTCAACTAACTGCTGTTTTTTCTCGGGAGTAATCTTTTCATACACCTCTGCGGGGGCGCCTTTTTGTTCCAATGAACGCACCTCCTTTCGTGCATCAGCAGTACGAGATAAATTCTTTATTTTTTGTGCTGGCGAAGTTTTCTCAACCTTCTTCTTAACTACCGGCCTATCTTTAGTTTGTCGGACAGGTTTACTTTTGCCTACTTTCGATTTGCTCGAAGAAAACTTTGTAATTTTTCTAATAGGCTTCTTTTGTTTTTTTAGTGTAGGCATAAATATAAATTTAAAATCTATACGTTTAGAACTTATGCATTTGGACAGCCGTCGTCCATAGCCACGGACTATGGCGTCGGACGATGAAATGCGAGGCCTAGACGAGAAACGGACTAAGCTATATTCCATAAATACAGCGAAGAAATATCGCAGTCTATGACGAAGCAGTTCACCACAGGTGTAGGTTCTAATTGTATACCACGGTTACTTCTCCAATTCAACCTTCCGTAGATCAGCAAGAAGAAAAGAAACTTCGCCAAGTCGAGTTGCAACACCCGCTTCATCTCCATCTTTCTCAAGTTGGCCGATCTCCGCATTTTTCTGTTTAATACGCTCGTGAATTGCCTCAAGTTTATACTCACGCACGACACGTCGCAACTCATCTTCCCAAGAAGTCTCGCCGAGAAAAGATTCTAAATAACTCTTCATAAGAATAATCCTAGGATCAATATCCTTCTGCATAAACGCATTATCCTTAAAACTAGACAATGTTTTTGCATGCGCCTCGTGCGCGTACTCCTCGAGAGCACTAAGAAAAGACGCAAGCTCCGGTTTATACATAATGAGCGTAACAATCTCGTCAAAGAGGAGATCGAGCCTGCCAAGGGTTGCAATGTGCCGTTCTTGAAAAGATGAGACAATAACTTCATCTCTTGAATACACACGGCCATCGTCATATACCTTCTTCCGCATCACCTCTTCAAGGTCTCGTCTCAAATCTTCCATGCCGACACGCGCCGCATCTGCAACCATATTCAACCAATGACCACGCTCTGTGGCTGAGGCAATTGTCGCCACCTTCTCCAAAAATGCCCGTACCGCTACAAACTTTTTTTGTGCACCATCACCATCTACCCCCCTAAGAATTATTGGAGTAAGCAGTGTATGAAAAAAATAATCAGTTGATGGGATACTTTCTTTTTCAAATAATTCCGGTGTAATTGATTTCCCCATAAAATATTCCCCGGGATCCTTACCCTCAAGGATACGCACAATACGTGGTTCAAACCCCACCTGTTGCGCCATCTCGATTGCGCGTTCTGTTGCATGTTGTCCTGCGAGGTCAGCATCGAAAACGAAGATCAAACGCTTAGTGAGATATTTAAGCTGCGTAAGATGGTCCTGCGTCATTGCGGTTCCCGAAGTTGCCACCACGTTCTTCAGCCCCGCCTGATAACTCATCAAAAAATCCATCTGCCCCTCTACAAACACACAAGCGTTCTGCTCACGAATAGCATGTTTCGTGATCGAAAACCCATAGAGCAACTTACTCTTATTAAAAATAGCCGTCTCTGGGGTATTCACGTATTTTCCCTCTCGTTCTCCACGCTCCTTAAGACGTGCTGCGTCGGTCTCAAAAATCCTCCCCGTAAATCCAACCGTTCTTCCCAGACGATCTTCTATAGGAAACATTATACGTCCTCGGAATCGATCATACGTATCACCCCCTTTTCTCAAAAACAATCCTGCCGCCTCGCCCTTTTCAATAGGAATACGCCGAGAAATAAAATACTTCTTTAATAGCTCAGATTGTGAAGGAATATATCCAAGCTTAAACTCACGTATCGTCTCCTCCTTAAGTCCCCGCTTCAAAAGATAATCAAGCGCCTCGCCACCAGCTGGGCTAAAAAGAACGGCTGAAAAATATTGCGCCGCAAAATCACAAATGCCATACAAATCTTTATCAATCTGTGCATACGACACACGTCGATAGTCATCGAGCGTCACCCCCGCTTTGTCTGCTAGAATCCTAAGCGCCTCAGGAAACTCGATATTCTCAAACTTCATTAAAAACCCAAAGGCATCACCTCCTACTCCACATCCAAAACAATGCCAAATCTGCTTCTCGGGAGAGACAAAAAACGAAGGCGACTTCTCCTTATGAAAAGGACAAACACCTTTATAGTTAATCCCCGCCTTTGTAAGTTTAATATATCCTTGCAAAAAACTTATTAGATCGAGACGTTCCTTAATTTGTTCCGTAGGCGAATTCATAGTTTTATACTACGCAATCTCTAGAAGAGTTGCAAAACGCAAAAACAAGCCTACCGTACCATCCTAACACCCAGAAGCTAAAAGCTGACCCCTCGTTCATCCCACAATCAAAAATCCTCATACCCTGACGCTGTTCGTCTCATATATCGTCATTCTACTACGAAATGTCTAGGTTTCCGAACAGCGCCTCTTAAAATTGACGTCTTTGTATAAACATGATATAAATACTTATCTCAAAGAATGGAGCAAAAGGCGTGTCAGAACCAGGATCCACTGCTATCATTGTAAATAGCTCGCATACAAAATTTATAATGCAACAGAAGGATGAAAAGCATCCTATTCCACAATACAGGGGCGCCTATTCGCTCTTTGGTGGCTCAATCGAAGAGGGGGAAACACCAAAAGAGGGTCTGAAGAGAGAATTTGAAGAAGAGATACAACATCCAAACATCGTAAACGAGCTCGTACACAAAAGTGTATTCTGGCGTACCTATACACTCAATGGTATCACATGGAATGAGTTTGTATGTCATATCTTTATTGCTGAAATTGACGACCCCCTATTCGAAGAATTGGGAGAAATTTTGAAAGATCCAACCGTGATCACTGAGGGGGGGCTGTAATTCTAACAAGAGATCAGCTTATAGATCTTCTTCAAAACACGAAACTTTTTGTCGGATCCCTCGATAGGGTTATAAAAGACTGGATTTCAGAATCATCATAATAAAAAGACCCCGATAAGGGGTTTTAAAATTGTAAAATCTTAATAATCAAAAACTTCGAACGTAACGTAGGGTTCTATCGCCTTTGTCGCCCACTCTGGCCAACCATGTTCAACAGCATAATCAAACAATTTTCCATAAAAATAACTCCTATAAAGATCGCCGCCAAGAGATTGTGCACACAGATTCTGTGGCATTCTTTTGTCAAGCACTCTCATAAATTCTGTGAACTGAATCTCGTCACATGAAAAAATAATTCGTTCAAATATCAGAGATATCTGTTCTGCAAAATTAAGTTCATATGTTTTATAATCATTATTTTTTGCTCGCTGGGAATATAAAACAATTAAACCCTGCAACCCAAACCCTTGTATCATTCTCTTGTATTCATCTTCAGTGGGCACATGTTCAATATCTGGAGATCCCCACAGACCTCTTACCTTACCAGAACCAACCACCCTCCACCCTTCATATGAAATAAAATCAGATTTTCCATTATAAAACATGTCTTCCCAGACTGAAATAAGGCGCTCATCTTTTTGATAGGCAATAAGAATCCTGAAAAGTAATGTCTTTAAGGAGTCGGGAAGTACGTTGCGAGTGAACATGTCATAGATAGGCTCAAAAGACATGCCCTCCCCAAATCCCACAAGGGAAAGGTGGAGAAGGTTGCGAATGATTTTCTCAGAATTACTATCCTGGTTTTGTACATCAGGCCGCTCCAAAAAACACGTAAGAAGGC
>JACRHX010000019.1 GCA_016211955.1 Parcubacteria group bacterium
CTTCTGCGAGAGTTGTCCACTCCCATCAGCTTGACTACACCGGTAGAGAGCAGAGGGTTGTGGGTGCGATAGAAACGAGAGCCCTTTGACAACCCGAATTTTACTCCCGAACGATCCCGCGACAGGATGCCACGGGGCCGCTTGGGAGTAAAAGAAACTCTATACAGATAAAAGGATTTTGGCTACCAAAATCATCCGCGTGGCAAATCGAGTAGTGGAAGAAATATAATAACTACCTCGAAACGAACTCACACCAGCCTGAAACACTCCAACACAACCAAGTAAAAATGCAATTTCCAAAAAGATGCCGATCAACACAGGAAAGTCATAACTAACAGCGCACCCGCTTAGTGCAAATCCAAAAATAGTTCCGACTAGTACCGCAATGTGTGGCATCCATGCATGATCTCCAGCAATCAATGGAAAAAGACTCCGCGGATCGAGCTGTCTTCCTAGCCAGTAGACACTCTGCACGATTGCTCCACCAGTCTGTCTTATCTTTACATTTCGCGCCGCTTTCCTCGCCAATTTTTGCGCAATCTTCGCCTGACGCCCCTGCTCAATTTTTGCCTCAATACGAGCAATTCCATCATGTGCCTCAGTAATATTTGCTTTTATTCCCGTTGCCTTACGATAAAACTCAGTGGATTCTTTATAATTCTCAAGCCATTCATAATAAATACCATAAGCAAAAAAGGAAGAGGCGGTTTCTGAATTAAAAACCTTAAGCCCCTCTCGTAATGTATATAATACATTCGACAGACACCCTCTCCTTTCGAATTCAATAGCGTTGATCCAAATTGCTCTAAATTCGTCTTTCCAATCACTATCACCAATTCTAATCCTTACCCGCTCAATCTCATTCCACACTTCTTCAAGAGAAAGTCTGTGTTGTTGAGGTTGTATTGTAGTGATTCCTGCTAATACTCTAGAGACGATGCCTCTTGTCCCCTCTAATTCCTGTCTCATTTCGGCTACTGTTTGATACCGTTCATTTGCATCAAGCTTTGTCGCCTTATTAATAAAAGAACACAATTCAAGCCGCTGCCCCGTAAGTGGCTGCGTATCAAATACCACAGGATCATTTCCCGAAAGAAGTTCCTTCATAATCACACCGAGCGCATAGAGGTCGCTTCGCGTATCAAGTTTTCCTGACCACTGCTCTGGAGCGGCATATCCAGGAGTACCTACGGCAGTGCCATTTGCCTGCGCACCCTGTACGGGCGGAATTCCCACGTCACGCGCGGTTCCAAAATCAATAAAGGTAAGCCGATTATCAGCGCGCACCATCATAATTCCCAGGCTTCAAATCGCGATATACCAACTGTTTTGCATGAAGATCCTCGAGCATATCAAGGGCTTCAAACGCCCAAGCATAAACCTCTCCTTCAGAGATGGTTCTCAATTTCTTTACTTCTTCGAGGGTAACGCCGTCTACGTATTCAAGAACGAGCACGTGCAATCCATTTTCAATAAAGTGATCATACGCACGCACCACATTACGATGCGTACTATGTAAAAGAATGCGCGCTTCACGATCAAAATCACTAATTGCCTCTTGTTCTGAAATGTTATGACGCGTCGCCGTCTCTTGTGGATCAAGAATCTTAAGCGCGCGATCCTGCGTACCCGTCTGTGAAGAAATCTGCGTATCCAATGCGTGATAGACACGAGCCATTGTGCCCGAACCAAGAAACTTCTGGACAACATATCTTCCATGGCCTACCGTATCGCCCAACTTCAAAATTGTCGCGGTAGCTTGAACAACCTGGTTCATTACTCACACCATCCCTTCCTGTTTTCAAGGTAATCTCGCCATAACATACACCCGAGATGCTGAAAATATTAAAACATATTGCACAAAAAAACACAATAAATCAAAAAACTGACGATCGTCACGAATTTGATATATCGACCGATACAACAAAAAAGACCCGCATGGGGTCCCTATTTTTTTCTAAATTTTATATCCTGGGCATTTTCCCGCGGCGATGTTTGAATTGCTATAGCGTTTATCACCCGTCACTTCTTTTACTATCGAAACGAAGGGTGGAAGTACGATCTTCGTATCCTCATCAATGAGAGGTATCTCGAGAAGCACCATCGATTTAGGGTGTGTTATCACATCGAGTTGGAAATACTGTCCCTCCCATACAAATGCGTATCTGCATTTTCTCACAACGTCACGCCTAGGGTCGCGCTCCTTAAGCAGATTACGATATTCTTGTAGTGTAATGATACGTTCCGTCTCTATACATGTCCGTGCAGTCACCTTTTTCTTTTCTGTAAATACAAAAACCTTTCCGTCTTCTCCCTCCGCACCATATTTTCGTTCACGCACACGTTGTGTTATCTGCTTATCTCCAGAGAATAAATAAACTTGCTTAATGGGCGTGAGAGCTGTGTGTACCGGAAAAATGTTTGGATCAGTTCCCAAGATCACAAGAAATTTTCGTTCAATCTCGAGGGAATCAGGAACACCAAGTGCCGCAAGAGCATGTTGCAGAAGAAGTTCCATCTTTCTCTTGAAACTAATCTGCACTTTATTCCCATTTTGATCTCGCTCGAAATTATTAATGATACCTAGATGCTCATGACCTGTCCACGCCGCAAGCACTCTCGCATCATTTGTTCGCGCTGCTTCAAGAGCGGTTTCATGCCGTGTGGGATTATCAAGATTATAAAACGCCTCAGCACCTTCTGCTGCGGTAACGAGATGAATTACCGCATCGTAACGCGCCTCCATACAATCGGCGATACAAAGCCCTAAAGAACGAAGCATCATTCTAAAATCTTTCGGATCATTATACGCCATATTACTAAGCACTCCGCGATCACAGATAAGCACCTTGCGGGTTCCTGGGTGTAGCGCTGCAAACTCATGCCACATCTGTTCATGCTGAAGTTGTCCACGTACCATTTGTCTCTGAAACCGTGCACACGCGGTGGAATCTTTCATAATCTCTGCAATCGAAACGCCATTCGTAAAAATATGGGTAGCAAGCTCGGGTACTACAAAAGGGGTAACCCCATACTTGGGAAGTTCTCTCAAAAGCATCTTACACCCTTCGGTTTTTCCCGAGCACACCCCTCCATCAAGGGCAATACGTGGAATATGTTCTTTTCTCATCCCCATCTTCTCCCTTCCTCTGTTGACGAAGTACTAATATATTATATAACTCATTTCCAAACGAGTCAAAGGGTTGTAAAAAAAATCTTCTTCGTCATACTGTCGGTAGCATCTTCACAACAAGAGGGTAGGGATGCCTATGAGTGCCTACGAAGAGCTTGTCTATACTTTTCTTCAGGAACTTGAAATTAATAAACCGCGCGAAGATATAAGACGCATCTCTGCAAAACTTATACCTTTTTATGATAAAATGTATGAAATCTTTTCGGCAATTACCAAAAAATATGCACAGATCATAATAAAAAAATATGGTCTTTCACACATCGAACAACTCAATACCAACGACTTAGAGGAACTTCTCGAATGTATCACACGGAAAATTCACAAACACAAAGAATTCCAAAGAAATCTTTCCCTATTTATCTCACACATTAAAAAACATCTTGGTATATCTGTACACCTTCTTCTCCATATTTCTCTGGAACCAGAAGAAGATGAAACAGAAAAAGATGTCTCCTACTCTCTCGCCTGGTACATGTTTCTTAAACTAAGAGATAAGGAGGGAATTGACCAAACACCTACTCTAGAAGATTTCAGAAAGGTCATCCCCCGCTACCTTAAAACAAATTTTAATATTAAACCGTAAATGCCCCAACACCATGGGGCTTATTACTTAAATAAGCTCGCAATCCCGTTCAGGGCGGTGAGGGTGGGATTTGAACCCACGAAGGGGTTACCCCCTTACCACATTTCGAGTGTGGCGCCTTCAACCGGGCTCAGCCACCTCACCAACTAGTGCCCTCGGGAAGAATTGAACTCCCATCAATCCCTTAGGACGGGACTGTTCTATCCGTTGAACTACGAGGGCCTTTACTCTTAAAACATTGTCATTCTAGCGAATGGGCGGTATTTTATCAATAATAGCCCGTGGAGACCGACACAAAAACAATAAGGAAAGAACTGCAAAAAATCTTTGAAAAAAAAGTCATTTTTAACCATCCGCTTTCCGAGATTACGACACTTGGCATTGGAGGCTCCGCCCAATATTTCATCTCTGCGCACAATGAAGGAGATATTCTAAATGCGATCCGTTTTGCAAAAGAACATAGCCTTCCCTTTTACCTTATTGGAAGCGCATCCAACATTGTCGCGAATGATAAAGGAGTACGCGGTGTTGTGATGCAACACTCCATCACAACCCTTGAAATCAACAACGAGACAAAAATCTGTCGTGTTGGGGCAGGATATTCACTTCTTCCCCTCATTCATATATTGAATAAACAAGGACTTTCCGGAATGGAAAAGATGGCGGGAATACCAGGAACGGTTGGAGGAGCTATTTATGGATGCGCAGGAGCATACGGTCAAGAGATTAAAGACTGTCTCATAAAAATAAAAATCTTTGATGGAAAAAAAGTACGCCCACTTACACGCGATCAATGCAAATTTGGCTATCGCACAAGTATTTTTAAACAAAGAAAAAACTGGATCATACTTGAAGCAGATTTCCAGCTTATAAATGCCGACCCAAAATCACTTAAAAAAACATCACGAGACATTATGAAACTCCGTGCCAAAAAATATCCTCCCGATCTCAAATGCCCTGGAAGTTTCTTTAAAAATATCGTCATTGATGCAATACGCCCCGCCGCTCTCAAGAAACAATTTCTCTCAAAGGTAGATCTACAAAAAATAAACCACGGAAAACTTGCGAGTGGCTATCTCCTAGAACAGGTTGGCGCAAAAGGACAAAAAAGCGGAGATATTGCAGTCGCGGAATATCATGGTAATCTTATCTACAATGCTGGGAACGGAAAAAGCAAAGACGTAAAGAAGCTAGCTAACCTCCTCAAGAAAAAAGTACAAAAAAAGTTTGGTATTACACTCGAAGAAGAGGTACAGTATCTTTAGGTAAACTGGGCCCATGGTAAAATGGTATTACGTATCCATGGCATGGATAAGTTCGGGGTTCGATTCCCCGTGGGTCCACCAAAGTTTATTTACAACGGAATTTGCCTCGCTCGGGGCTTCGCCCCTCGCTTCGGCGGGTATTTCGGCAAGATAATTCCACGGATTTTTGAAATCAATCGCCAATTTTCCCGCCGCAATTTTTCGTATTTCGCTTTGCGAAATGCACCGCCAGAAAGGAAGTTGTGTTTGCCCCACCCACCCGTGCGCACACAACAATTTTACTCCATTTGCCTGTTATATAATTGCTCTCCATAGACCAATCATATAACATTTGATACAATCAATGCAAGTGGATAAAATTATGAAAAAAGAGATTACAAATTTTGGGAAGCGTCTCCGCGAAACCCGCTTGAAAAAGAAGTTGTCGCAAGGCGACATTGCCGAAAAACTAGGTGTTCACCGGAGTTATATTAGCGGGCTCGAGCGCGGAAAACGCAACCCGTCTTTATTAACTATTAACAAAATGGCGAAAGCCATCGGCGTTGAGCCAAAGGAATTATTATGAATAACTACAAAGGCACTATCATTGAGGAATCTTTGACAAATAAAGATGTTCTCAAAAAAGTAAAAATTATTTCTACAAAAGTTGAACCGATAACCGACAAACACAAAACGCCGTGGCTTTTGCAATGGACTTTGCACGCTGTTGAAATTCCTGAAAGCGAAGCGCAAAGTGTAACCGAAGAAATAAGTAAATCTCTTGATTACTCGCATAATAGTTCTTGGTATGCGGACTACAAAAATGATACTCATCATTACATAATTTTCCGTGATAAAATTTTCTATATAGACCGAAAAAGCAAAGAGCAATATGACGAAGCGAAACGCTACGGCATTTCACTCGGCATACCGGAATATCAAGTAGATTTCCACCCCGAGGTCGAGGAGTGGAAAAGATAATAATCGGAGGTGATAAAATATGCTTAATAAATTATTTGCAAACTGTTTGTTAGTAAATGACTTCGAAAAATCTCTCGCCTTTTACCGAGACATTTTGGGTTTAGTGGTAAATTCAACCGAAGGCAAGTTCGCTGATTTCAAACTTGAAGGTACTTCTTTGGCTATCTTTGAGAAAGAAACGGCAACGGCTATGTTCCCTAAAAAATTTATGGGAAATGGCGGCGGAGTGATTTTGGCCTTTCAAGTCGAGGATGTCCAAAAAATTTGCGATGAACTAAAGACGAAAGGTGTTGAGATTTTTGAAGGACCAAAAACCACGCCGTGGGGTCAAACTGTTGCTTATTTCAACGACCCAGACGGAAATATTTGGGAAGTTTCGGCAAAATAAATTAGTTTATGAAATCATTGGTTTTGAAAGACAAAAAGAATTTTTTTGTATTTCCAAGCTCGCCATTTCATTTTGACGGGACTTTTCATAAACCTTCGCATTATCCGGATAAATTAACTGATTGGGGAGTCGGAAAGTATTGGCAGACAATCAGAATTGGCAAGCGACTTTTCGGATTAAAAATTGAAAATAAAGGCGAGACA
This sequence comes from Parcubacteria group bacterium, assembly GCA_016211955.1. Taxonomy (GTDB): domain Bacteria; phylum Patescibacteriota; class Minisyncoccia; order UBA6257; family JACRHW01; genus JACRHW01. The sequence continues at coordinate 6,593 of JACRHX010000019.1, forward strand.
CAAAAACCTAAAATCAAGGTTTCTGTTTTCTACGACAAAGACGTCTCTGAAAAAGAGCTTGAAACAATTAAGGAAGAAATTATTTGGCGTTTTGATCTGAAAGCTGATTTGAAAAAATTCAACAAACTTGCCAAAAGCGATAAACGCTTTTATCCAATTTTCAAAAAGTGGTTGGGTATGCGTAACTCAAGCGCACATAATTTGTATGAACTTCTCATAATCGCTGTGCTTCTCCAAAACGCAACTGTTCGACGAACAGTGCAAATGACGGATGCCTTGCTTAATAATTACGGAATGAAACTAAAATTTGACGGAAAAGATATTTTTGCAATTTGGTTGCCGGAAAAACTTAATAATGTTTCTGAACAAAATTTAAGAGGTTTGAAAATTGGATACCGAGCAAAATTTATAAAGCGTTTATCGCAGGATTTTACCGAAGATAAAATTGATGAGCTAAAATTACGAACATTAGATCAAGAGAATGCAAAGAAAGAGTTAATGAAATTATACGGAGTAGGACCGGAAACTGCTCGCATTTTACTTTTTGAAATTTGTCATCAATATAACACTTTTGACCATATCGCGCCGTGGCAACAAAAAATATATTCCCAGCTTTTTTATAAAAAATCACTCGTGCCGGTGAATAAAATTCGAGACGACATCAAAAAACAATATGGCGATTACTCAATGCTTGCGGTTCACTACATTTGGGAAGATATTTTTTGGAAAAGAAAACACGAAAAAATTGATTGGCTAGAAAAAGAAATCCGACTTTAGTTTTTCGTGGTTTTCTGGTAGATTAAAGACTAGAGGCGGCGCGCCAACTTCGTTGGCACGAAAAATTGCGGCGGCGAAAAAAGAAGCGGCGAAAGCGAGGGCGGGCAAAAATTCCTTCCCCCCAACCCCCTTCCTTTTTGCCCGCCCGAGCGTTCCGTTTTGGTTCTGCCGCGCGAAGCGTGGCAATCATTCGGGATTTTGCTCAAAATGAGTTCTGACTTTTTCCAACAAACACCACTGAAAATTTAAACATGCGCCCATAGCTCAGTGGTAGAGCGCTTCGTTGACATCGAAGAGGTCTGAAGTCCGATCCTTCATGGGCGCACATAAAAAATTGTAGCGGGGCAGGTTGTGGAAGAAGAAAAAATTTATCCCGAAATACAAAGTACCCACACTAACTACTCCACAAACCTATATAAAAAAGATGTGGTAAAATAAAGGAAAATCTATGAAAACACACTCACCCCTTATTGATGTCATTAAAAAAGCAATGCCGGCGGTGGTAAGTATCACCATTTCAAAAGATGTGAAAGAACTTGAAAAGGAGCTTAGCGCTCAACAATCCCCCGGCGTTTCTTATGGCGTAGACCAGCCCCACATCTCCCCCGAAGATATTGATGGGCAAGGAATGGTCAAGGTAGGTGGCGGATCAGGTTTTATTGTTGATACGAGTGGAATCATCCTTACCAACCGTCACGTAATCAGTGAATCTGACGCGCGCTACGCCGTGGTAACCGATGATAACAAAACCTATGAAGCAGAAATTCTTGCGCGAGATCCTATAAATGATGTCGCCATCCTTAAAATAAAAGCAAACATTTTGTATGCGCTCCCGCTTGGCGACTCCTCACACATAGAACTTGGACAAGATGTTCTCACTATCGGAAACGCCCTTGGCATGTTTAAAAACACCGTATCACGCGGCATTATATCAGGTATCTCTCGCCACATTCCCGCGCAAATTGAGCCCGGAGCAAAAACAGAAGAACTTCGTGGTCTCATTCAAACGGATGCTGCTATTAATCCAGGAAATTCTGGTGGTCCCCTTCTGAATATGGAAGGAGAGGTGGTGGGAATTAACACTGCAATCATTTTTGGAGCGCAAAATATTGGGTTCGCCCTTCCGATAAACGCTGCGAAAAAAGACCTAGAAGATCTTAAAGAATTTGGAAGAATTAGAAAACCACTTCTTGGTGTAAAATATATTATTTTAAACGAAGCTCTACAAAGGCACTTTAAGCTTTCTGTCGATTACGGCGCGCTCGTAATTCGACAAGATCCTTACGATGATGCTGTTGTCTCAAACTCACCCGCAGACAAAGCAGGAATCATAGAACACGATATTATTCTCGAATGCAATAATGAAAAAATTACACGCGAAATTACACTTCAGGATATGCTCACAAAATATGAAGTAGGCGACAAACTGTCACTTGAAATCCTTCGTGGAGGGAAAAGTATCAAGGTATCTCTCACACTCACAGAAAGAAAATGACAACATCGTTGTCATCCCCGTGCAGGCGGGGATCTAGAATCATTTATTCCAACATACTCCCCAACTCATCAAGTATCTCTTGAGGAATAGGGTTATTTTTAGGACTTATTCCAGGGTATTTCCATGCGCTAATAATTCGTAGTTTCTGCTCCCTTCCCGTTATCTGTGCCAATTGAGTTTTTGAATCCGACACCTCAGCCTTTGAATGTATAATTTGATACATCGCCCAAATCTCATACGGCTTTTTTGTGCTCCCCCCTTTTTGCATACAAGCTACTGTATTTGGTGCGATTCCCTCCTCAATTCGTTCTGGAAATCGAAGAACGCGCTTCACACGCGCCTCAGAAAGCTGATAAAACCTCATTTTTTGTTTTACGTGCTGCGTCCACACGTACGAACCAACCTGAATAAACATATAGTTGTGTATACCATCTCTCGCGCATAAAAGGAAAACCGCCCTTATTCTGGCGGTATGGTTTATATATCCTAATTTGGCGGATCAAAATGAAAGTGTCTCTGTACCTCACTTACAAAAGGAAGTCTTTCGATCATTTTCATATATTTCGTCTCCTTACCACACGGCACATTGACCATACAACATGATTCAGTAATACGTGATGCATGAAGTCCTGCCTCATCGATCGCCTTCTTAAGATCAGTGAAATGAAGACCTTGTTTGGGAATTACCACCAATACACCAGAAATAGGGCTAATATACTCCTTTTTTCTCATAACATTACCTCCCTTCTAGCCTCCCAATACTACTCGCACATTAAAATAATGAAGGAACCATCCAATCCAAAGACCAACAACAATACTTCCTGATGCGCACAAGACAATAAGGGAAAAGGAAGCTCGAACAAGAAATTCAAAATATCCTCCATGAGACATAATGAAATCGGAATAAAAGAAAAAAAGAAAAACGAGAAAAATCGCTGTAGTAATGGCAATAAGAGTAAGTGATGCGCCATATCCAAAAGAAACCCCTAAAAAAACCAAAAGCGCAACACATGCCACAATAAAAGCCATAACAGAGACACCTCCATCAAAAAATAAAGAAACTAAAGGGATTAATAGCATAAAAAGACTACAATGTGAAGTGGTTGGGTAGGTAATCTACCTCTGTTCAGAAACACGATATTCCCTGAGCGAAGTCGAAAGGGTTTCCTTAGAGAAATGTAGGCCTTCGACAGGCTCCCGCCCTTTGCGAAGCTCTCCAGGGCGGTAGGCACTAGTAATTATGAGGTTATCGAACAGTGCCGGATAAACTTGACATTCTTATTAGATATGTTACAATATAATCAGAATCGGGTAACACCGAAATTCAACAAGGAGGTGGCAGAAATGTCACAGCCAGCACCGGTAAGCAAGGACAGAAACGCGTTCTCGAGAAGGTACAACATGCCCGAGGATAGCAGGAAGGCGCGAGACAAAAATCTCGAGGCGAAGCGCGAGGAGGCGAAGGGAAAAGTCTACGACTACTCCCACAAAACCCCCGAGGAGCGGCTCGCCGTGCTCGACGCCAAGCTCGGCAAGGGTGTCGGCGCCAGGAAGGAGCGCGCACGCCTCGAGGCGATGGTCGCTGCCGAGCAGATCGCCACCCAGTAGGGCACCGTCCCCGCTATGTTACACAACGTGTAACCTCTGGCGGTTTTTTATTTATTCCACATCTTTATATAATAAAACCAAAAACCAATTCGTATAGTTTAATATCGCGACACAAGTAATAAAAATGTTACCAAAATAAAAAACAGTGGGGGCATATGTCGAGAAATCGCCTCCAAAAAATAAAAGCGTCACTATACCACACGCACCAATTGCTTTGAGAGAAATCAAACCAGTAACAACTCCAAACCTTTTCATACACCAACGCGCAAGAGGATTCATCTCACATTCAAAATGAGAAATTCCAACAACTCCTACCGTACTATGAACATCGAAAATACTTGAAATAACATATCCGATACAAATAAGTGCTGTGGATATCCCAAAATAAAAAGAAACAGCGATATACCCTACAAGAAAAATAAGGCTTGCTATAAACAAAAACATCACCTCTATTTCAATGGACTATCATAAAAATAACATGAATTATCTTATCTATACAATAAACGTAAAACAAAAAACCGGCTTGTTCTACAAGTCGGTTTATCTTATGCGTCAATCGTATTGGTGTTCTGCGGTAACAAGAATCTTCCCACCCTCCCCATCGATAAGAACAAAACGCCAGATGCGATAATAAAAATATTCTGCCGAAACAAACTTATTTGCGAGAAGACGTCGCACCCTCACAGCAGGATCAAGATTCTCAAGCTGCGACTCAGACAAAAACTTCTTGAGTACCCGAACAGGATGTACAAGCTCCTCGGAGCTAAAACGAATCCATCACTCAACGAACCGAAGAATGGCGTGTTCAGTAATAGAAACGTGCATACCACGAAACTTCGTCTCCATCACATCGTCAAATTCATCTTCCGCCTGCTTGCACAAAACAGCTATGGGTATAGTATATTTACTATGATCGACCCTTGTGAGTCTTGGGATTGTTCTATTCCACTCAACAAAAAATTTCCAGCCATTATTCTTATACACCAAAACCTTACTCCGTCTAGTCCTTGGATGTTCACACGATAAAAGATGCTTCAACATTTTGCTCGGTTTTTTCAAAGAACTTCCCGGATTGAGACTTTTTTCAATAGCGATGAATTGTTCAAATACCTCGTCTGAAACCTCAATCTCCGTTCCATCGTCTAGGTGGAACTGCATCACCCTATCTCCTTTCATTTTTTTCCTAATTTAGGGAAAACTAGGATATAATCCTATAACACACTATTTAAAAAAATACAATACCAACTTGCGCTGTTCAGGAGTATGGTATTCCACAGATAATCCTACGGTGAGTGGAGCAAAACCAGGTCGAAATAAAAAACCGCCACAATGAGCGGTGTTTTTTATTGTTCATCCACAGTAAGCGCACACAACAAATCCTAATCGATCCGAAGCGTCCAGATTCCCTTCGGATTTGCCTCCCAGCTTCGACATTGCCGAAGTTCATATTTTCCAGCTGGAATAACTCGTGCTCGATGTTCCGTATGTCTTAGCTCAACTACTTCTGATAATTCAAAATACCCGAGAACATTCTGAGTATCTTTTTTGGTACATGGAGTAAATGCAACCGGCTTAGCAAAAACATGGTGATCATAAGAATCAACATCCTGCACCATCTTGGTCAGGGCTCGCCCAGACTGTGACCGAATGGCATCTTTCCTGAGCTCCATATATCCTGGTATTTTTACAAACAATTCCTCAAAATTGTATCTGTCGTAGCTCTTTCTCGCACCTTCGATTTCGTTGAAAATCGTATAAACCACTTCCAGTTTTTTCTTGAAACTCTCATAGTCACCGACTTCCTGAAAATATTGATTGAAAAGTCCTGCAACTTTAACACCATTAATGGTGCGCTTCGTCTCGGAAACAAAAGAATGGAAGGTTGCGAGAAAAAAAACTTCATTTTTGTTCAAAAGCATTTCGTAAAAATGCAACAACTTACCAAGAATCTTCTTGATACCTTGAGAATCAAATGTGGAAGCACCGGTCATACCTTCCCGACCCATAAGTTGGAGCATACAATTTCTAACATTCGTCGCGTTATCTATGTTCCCCTTAAGATCGAAAAGCGATTTAAGAGAAAAATCTATCTCGGTATCACTGGCATATCTCGCAAAAAGTAACATGGGGACATTGGAAGAAAAAGCTTTTTGCAGACATTCGATAGTTCCATCTTCATGGAATGATAACCCAAAAATTACTTCAGCGATCCTCGGAAAACACGAAACATAAATGTTGCAAGAGCTACAATCGAAAGAAAGAGTAAACATTGCCATATGAGAACCGAGACAAGACAATGCGGGACGTTGAAACCCGATCTTTTCTGGAATGCATGTAACTCCTGGCATTAAGACATAAACAAAACCAGATATGTAAGATGCGTTCCGATCCTTCCGTTCTTCTATATAAAGACAAATTTTGATTCCTGGACGAAAAACAAATGACTTTTCAATCCTCACATTTCCAAAATAATGGGAAACAGGGCGTTCTGCCTCGACAAGCACTCTAAATCTGGTTTCATCAATCCCAAGTACATTGTAGATATCATTGGGTAAATCCTGTTTCCTCACTTCATATGTTCTTCTGCTATAACTCTCTGCAAGAAGCTGAACAACAACACAGTCCTCAAGGTGTATTAAGACCGGATTCTCCTCTTCCATTTGAATCCTCCTTGTATTGTCAACGGACAAAGTTTAATGAAAAACCTTGCCCTGTGCTGAAAATATTATATAAAATTTATATGATTGTGTCAAGGTACTCAGGCGGGGGACGCTGTTCAGTAACATGATATTCCCTGAGCGAAGTCGAAGGGTTTCCTTAAGAAAGATAGGCCTTCGATACACTCCCATCTTTTGCGAGGCTCGCCGGGGCGGTAGGCACTAGCTTTTTTTACTCAAGGTTGTGAGGTGATACAAGAAAACCCCTGGACACTGCCAGAGGTTTGTGAAGATTGGATCTAATCCACAATATAGGGAGGAAGGGCAATAATATGTTGTTTGTAATAGTTGCATCCTCTGACATGAGCCAATCTCCATTCGGTAACATGAGGATACCAATTAAGCTCTATGAGATTACACTCCTCGGTAACAGTTCCTTCACCAACAGCTTCCCGTTTTAAGCGTTCTCGTGCTTCTAGAATTTCCCTTCTTCTTTTCCGTCCCATCTCCGCATATTTTCGACTTCGATATTCTTCGACAGTAATACCGAGTCTCTTTGCCGCATGACGATCTTTTTTTTCTTGTTTTCTTTCAAGATAGGGGGCATACACACCGAATATGAAATAGATAAAAAGACCCTGCAATGCACTCCGTAACTGCCAACGGAACTGTCGACCCCTTAATTCCGTAAGAATTCTTCCAAAATAACGTTGACAGAAAAAACACTTCTTCAGATGCTGTTCTTTTTCTTTTGAAAGATAACATTTTTTATCAATATCGCTCTCCTCGAGACAATCGGAGGTATGTCCCTCATGAACACATTGCTTTGCGGCTTCATATCGTCTTCGGAAATAGTGAAGCCGATCATCAGGAGTTATGGTTTTGTGGTGTGTAAAATATTCTTCATCAAGTTCCCAAATAGTACGCATCCATCCACAACACGGCTCCCTAAACATTTTTCTTTTCTTCCTTTCTCCTATTGCAACGAACTAAAACAAGAATAGCATATAAGATTATAATTTCAAAATTTAGGATTTTGTAAGAACTAAAAAACCCTGAGGAAATCAAAGTTTTTTAGATAATTTCCACGATGGGTGCCCAACGGGGCTCGAACCCGTGATGAGAGTTCCACAAACTCTAGTGTTACCGCTACACTATGGGCACCATGAATTAATATAACTACCAACCTGTGCCCCCGAGAGGAATCGAACCTCTATCTAGGGATTAGAAGTCCCTCGTTCTATCCGTTGAACTACGGGGACAGATTGAAATACTATATCATATTTGATAAATTCGGCAAACACTTGTACAATGAATTATTCAAAAAGTTTGAATAACGGGACGTCGTATAATGGTAGTATACGCGCTTTGGGAGCGTGCGATCAGGGTTCGATTCCCTGCGTCCCGACATCAGAAAAGTGTGATTCCTTCACGGAGTCACACTTTTTTGTTTGGTGCAGAGAATCGAACGGGAAAGGGGTCGGGAAAACAGGAGTTTTCCCGTGGCGGAAGTTGGGAACCGCTGGGTTCCCAAACGGAGTCTGCTATAAGCAGACGAGTAGTGAGACTCCCTGCGTCCCGACTGAGTAATACGAAGGAGGGCGAGCAAGCAAACTGCTTTGCTTGCGTCAGGAATCGAAAGCCAGAGTATATACGCGTCAGCGTATACGAGGCGGGGTCGCGACTTTTTGCGAAGCAAAAAAGTTGTGACCGCTTCCCTGCGTCCCGACCAAAACTGGAAACCAGTTTTGGTCGAGGCTCGCCCACTTTGTGGGCGGCCCGACTAAATTGGATTTCGATAATCTTATATGTACACGGTTTATATTCTTCTTAGTCTAAAAGATAAACGTACATATACTGGTCACACAAAAAATTTTTCTAACCGTTTATTGGCTCATAACAAAGGTAGGGTTACTGCAACAAAACATCGTCTTCCTTTTGAAGTTCTCTATACTGAAAAACACGAAAATCTTTACGCCGCTAAAAAGCGTGAGCTTTATTGGAAATCTGGTGGTGGCAGAAGACGGTTACAAAAATTTTTTAAAGATAAGTTTTCAACTACCTTCTGATTATTTCAAAAGGCCTTCGGCAATTTTCATGAGGTTAACGATTCGTGACTCCTCGATACCAAGAAGATCCCCGAGCTGTTTTGGTTTGTAAGTTACGAGTTGGCTTACTAAAAAGATATTGGCGCTGATCATCCTTTTTTGTTCATCTGCTGAAAGACTGGACATAATGGTGACAGGATAAAGGTGTTCGTCTTCAATCCACTTCGAAATAGGACGTTCTTTGGGATGATTCCAGCCAAGAAGAATCATATTTTTACAATGCCCGAATTTTAATGAATCGGTGGAGAATTTTCCATTTGTAACAATCCATACTTCATCCAAATGAGGTGTTTTCCCTAAACGACTCCCATCTACAAGATCGAGATAACGCGTCCAAATTGCCATGGTATCCTTAATGCCCACGTAGACTGGATCATGATGCAACTTTGCCTCCACCATCCCCCTTCTATTTTCTTTTTCAATAAGAAGGTCTACCTCATGGGTCACACACATTCCCTCAAGAATCGGAGGCAACTCCGCTTTGTATCCATAGGCAGAAAATATATGCACAAGATACTGTTCAAAATCAAACCCCGTAGGACCAAGTTTCAAGATAGCCTCTTTGAGTCCATAGCGATGCGCAACGACTGGTTCATGAACATCAAGCGATTCGCGAATTAGACGCAAGATGCTCCTTGTACTTATTCCCTCATAAATCCTATCCCCTACCTCACGGGCAACCTTCGAAGCAAGTTCTTCGCTTGCCCCCGCACGCATAGCGGTATGTTTTATCTTCTCTTCGGAAAAAAATTCCCGTTCTCCGTTTGCCTTCGTAATAAATATTTGACTCATAGCTTAATTATACTATTTCTTGGGTATTAGTGATGTTTTTATTTATACCAGCATCTTTTTTATACCTTTTTAAAAAGTACCAAAGAAAAACACCAATACAAACACAGAGAAAAATTAATATCCATACATCATCCAGTGTACCAAACTTAATGCTATGAACCAGAACATTGCCGGCGTGGTCAAAGGCCCTTATGGTAAGAATATGCGTACCGAAAAACAAACCACGCGCACGATACGTATGCTCCCCACCACCATACTGAACAACTCCTTTTTCTTTATCAATAGAAACTTCATATCTCTCTATTCCAGAAAGACCATCTTTTGCAGAAAATACAAATCTCCAGCTTCCCAACATAACATGTTCTTTTATTACCTCCGAGATATAAACTCCATCTCCTTGCGGTGGTGTCGTATCTACCCTAAAGGGAAAATGAGCAACCCCGGATCTTCTCCCCTCCTTTGTTCGAAATTGCATATGAAAATACCATTGTCCATCTTCAGTAACATGGTACATTGACGTTGTAATAGGTCCCATCGGTGTAACCCCTAATGTACCCTGAGGGTCTTTATTGATAGACAAATACACCGAACTCGCGGAGGGGGGGAGCGTCCATTCAAATTGAGGATTATTATTTGCATACCATACAGTATGATCCGGATGAGTGGGTGAATGAATAATGGGGACCTCGATCCCTTCCTGCTGAAGAGGAGTTTGTGGAGAACGAGGAGGAAGAACAGTAAAGAGCGCGCCACGTGCGACACTCAAGACATCAGTACCTACACCATCATTTGCAAGAACCGTTCCTGAACCAATATCAACCATAGCCTCTCCAACGGACCTTGCTTTAAATTTTACCGTAAGAACAGTGCCGTTTTTGCCTCTAAAAACAGGATTTATAATAACCCCCTCAAACCCCACTCTACCAACAGATCGAAGGGATGGTTCTTCTGGCCAAATCACGATACGTGATCCTACCTTACTGATTGAGACAAACTCTAAAATATCTTTTGGGTAGGAAAGAACACCCGAAACAGCATTAACATCCTTATCGGGACTAGAAACCATAATGCGAACAGAGACAATATCTCCAACATAAACGGTATCACGAGAAGGAGAGATAAAAAGAGAAATATCTTCTGCGGCATTTACACCATAAGCATGCAGGAAAATAAACGTTGTAAGAATAACAAAAAACTTTTTATACATTTTCGTTATCGTTTTTACGTTTTTTTCTTCGCTCGTATAAAAACACGAAATCTCCAAGAACAATACCCCCCATCACAACCCAATACCACGTTCTTTTTGAAGGAGATTCTTGGGGGATAAACTCAGAAATAGTTTCATTCCCTACGCGATCAATTGCTTTTATATATACATACGAGGAACGAGATTGGTCTTGTAACACATAGGGGCTCTCTACCGTCTTCCACCTATGATATGGCGCATTTCTTGTTTTCATATCTAATCGACTCTTCCCTTCGAACACCTCGTAGTGGTCTATCCCAGAACCCTTGTCTTGTGTAAGAAAAACAATGAACCACTTTCCTTCAAACATAGTTTCGTTTTTGGAAAGATACAAAGAAAATGGATCAGGAGACCATACGTCGCGCAGACGAGTATCTATAACTTCTTTTTGGGCGCTAGCACTAACATGAATGATAAACGAAGAAGAGGGCAATGATACCTCTGTCCCCACCCCATCGTGCAAAAACACCTTTGTGTTTTCTATAAAAAGCGTGGTAACACCATCATTTTTAGTCTTGAAGAGGAGCGTACCAATAAAAACGTGCTCGTTCTGGTATCCACCCGGTATCATCCCCGCATATCGTATCACCCCATTGTCTATCTTAAATTTCTCAATCCAAACAGACACTACCGATCGAGCATCATCAACCCCCCTGAACTCAAGCATTGTTGGATCATACCGTATCTCACCACCCAATGTATTAATGTTCCTATTCTCAATACGAAGCACAAAGTCTATCCTCGCCTCTGTCTCTGGCTGTACCTCTCGGTCATAAGAAATCGGTGCTGCCTGAACCCTCGGTATCGTTGTAGAACAAAAAAATAGAAAAACAAAACAAGGAACGAATAATTTTTGAATTTTAAATTGCAATTTTAATTTTTGCATCTTTGTGTTTTATTTTTGCAGAACTTTCATATTTGGATGCAATACGAGAAAAAAGCAAGGAACGGAGTAAGCAATATTCAAAATATATTGCGTCGAGTACCGTAGCTTTTGACGAAGTAGTGCGCCAAATATGAAAGTTCTGATTTTATCCAGTCCAATAAAACGCTAGTATACTAAAATCTCTAAGATCTACCTTTCCATCACTGTTTAAATCATACTTCTGTTTTGCAACATCGGTAAGAGGTCGCTTGTACCAGTAAGCAAGAATTGAGAAGTCAATCAGATTCACTCTTTGATCGCAATTAAAATCACCCCTACCCGCGCCACACATAGCACCCTGCGTTTCTTTTTTTAAATTTGTTTCTCCCACCCTAAACGATAACACTGTGCTGGATTTCGAAACACTATTATCTTTGACCGCACGCGCCACGACGTCATAGGTATCACCTTTATAAAAATTAGTGGTGATAAGCGAAAATGTATAAAGTCCATCCTTATTTGCCTTAACTCTTTTTACCAATACGTCCTCACCACCAACAAATCTACCACTAATGGTAAGAAGTACCTCTGCAAACGATGCGGTTTGTCCAGAGAACACGATCGAATCCCCACCAAGGACTTCAAGTTTATCCTCTTCAAGTGTTGGTGAAAGAAATATACAAGAAATCCTATGTCGTGTACCACTTTCCACTCGTTCGGTGATTGTTGTTGTATAAGACTTATGACCAAACATATCGGTTGTATAAATCCCAAACGCATACGTTCCCTGAAGATTTTTTTCCGTAAACTCAAACTCCTCATCATTTTGCGCAATAACGGTTGCGCTCACTTGCGCATCTTTTAAGATGGTAACTTTCTGACCAGGATATCCTTTCCCACAGAGAGTAAGTTCGCCATCTACATAGGGACTACCTCCGCCACCTCCAGAGGGCGCTGGCATTGGAGCAGGTGTCGGAGGTGGAGGTGGAGGCGCTCCTATAAACCCCGTCATACTAACCCCCTCTAGAATCGCCACCATAGCCGAGGCAACACCAAGTCGTACATTTGAAGCGTCCTTTGTTTCAATATCCACGGCATAAGAACCGGTAGTACTCGGACTTTGAATTTGATAGGCACCAAGATCAATATACGTTGCATTAGTTCCTATTTCCACAGTAACCACACTTCCTGCGTTTATCGGCCCCGATTTTGGCACCATAGTAATCACACCGGACGTACCGGAAGACATCGTTACAACAATATCTGTTCCCACACCGGGTGTTGCGCTTAACAGTTTCTCAATGCCATCTATAAGAACATCGACGTCAGAACGATCCATACCAGAAGGAATAGTAAACGCGCCAGGCTGTAGAATGATAAGTATCTTGCCGTTTACTGGAATTGTACTTGATGGAGTAAATTGAAGCGTATGATTGATACTAATCCCGGGGCGTGAATCACTTACAGTGTCGCTTACTCTTACGGGTCCCAAAGCGTATGTGTCGTACCAGAAAAAAAGACATAAAAAAAAGATCATTATCGCGCATACAAAAAACGACCTGTGGTAAGGCACCATTCCTCCACTTTTTTTATAGAAAACGTTGTCCTTTTCTATGACGATAGTCAAGATAAAAATTAAGACCAATAAGACACAACAAAACGCTCCATGCCACAAAACCATACAGGAAAATCATAAGTGTTGCATTTTCTCTCTTTAGTAGTTGTCTTTCTTGCAAGGTAAGCTGCGCCTCCTTCTCTCGCAACTGTTTCAAAAGTGTGTTTTCGGGATTAGGGAGCACAACTCCAGACATACTCACAAGATCTGCAAAAAAAACATCATCAACGTGATTCTTTCGCACGTCAAACAACAAAGAAATCTCAAACAATGAAACACCAAGAAACAACCATACTATTATTTTTTTTTGAAAAAACATACTCTTCTCAAAATTTACACTAAAATCACCTTAGAGCCTGCGTAGTTTGTACTGCAGTATTAGGAAATGCGCCGAATATGTAGATTTCTACCCATCAAAAAAAGAGGAGTAACACAGCAAGAAGCGCAACAATACCAAGAACGAATCCTCCGTTTATTATTAAAATGCGCAAGAAACTCCTTCTCTTTTTACCGCCACTACGCTCCCTCTCCCCTTTTAATTCACGTAACTCGCGACGCACGTACGCTCTCGCGCCACCAAAAATGACAACAATAAAAATAATAATTCCGGCAACAAGCGATAGCATCATCTTCGTGGGAAGAACCCAGAACGTGAGTGTGGTGTATACGGTCTTCTTCGCGCTATCTCCATAACTTAAGCCAAGACGCGCCTCATAATTACCCAACACAAACCCCTCCCCTTTCCATGTGCTCGTATACACACGTGTGCTGTGTGGTAACACCACCCCCCCTTTCTCATTAACCGTGAGTGTTGTAACCTTTTTTCCAAACCAGTCAAAAATTTCTATTACCCCCGCAGGACGCACAAGCACATTACCCGTATTTTCAACTTTTGCCGACAAAACAACTTCGGGTGTATTATAAACAATCTTATCGGTATAAAAGTTACGAATTTGAGCCTCTTCCTTTACCTCTCCGGCAACACGTAAACTTATGATAGTACCCGCCTGAACCCCTATCGCAAAAGTGTTATTTTTTTCTGCCGAATTTGGAATCGTAGAGACAAAAATACCCGCAAAATGACCACCAGGAGAGGCATTTCTTGGTACTTGTATAGAAAAAGGTATTTCTTTTGTTTGTAAACTAGAAACACTTATGGGGGTAGCGGGGACGGTAATCCAAGAACTAAGTGCCACACCGGCGCTTCCATCATCTCCGAATTCAGGGTCTCCTTTTTCCGTAAGCCCCGTCATGTTCTTCTTACTTACATAGTATGTTTTTGCCTCTTTAGTTCTATTAGTCACATAAAGATATGAACGCAGGATCTGTCCAGGATCAACACGTTCCTCTATGATAGCAGGGGAAATTTTAATACCATTATCTTCCTGCGCATATCCAACACCGTAACGATACACAAAAAAAATTCCTAAAAACAAAACAAAAAATAAAAAAAATCGCTTCATGAAATAATATAATGTTAGTTATATGGAGTTATTATACCACACAGAAAAAACAAAATACAATTCAAAACACCCCGGAAGGGGGTGTTTTGAGTATCATTGCCAGAAAATCTCCTAGTAAACAGGGACAATCGTATAGATAAACGTCGTTGAGTAATCATTCGCAGCTTCTTGGAGTGAGGTGGCTTGAATAGCATACAGTACATTCGCCTGACCTGACGCGTGGGAAAGTCCGAGACCATCAATAGGACCACCGGTGTAGGCAAAG
>JACRHX010000018.1 GCA_016211955.1 Parcubacteria group bacterium
AATGAAAAAAGGCGTGGTTCAATTTCTGGGAAGGCAAACTCATCCTCCGGGCAGGAGAATTTTGTAGAAAGTGTTATCTCCTTCGATCCAATACCAACAGTCACTACATCATTTCCGTACTTCACACCCAATTCAATCGCCTCAGCCAACCGAAGACGATTTTCTTTATCCTTAAAATCAAACGTTACTGGAATACGGTCTATTACCAGTTCTATGGTGTGTGGCTTAAAACGACTCAGCACTATTCGTTCACGCAAGGAATACATCTTTCCATCAATACGCACTTCGCTAAACCCTGCATTTAAAAAATCATAAAGCACCTGATAATACTCCCCCTTACGCCCACGCACCACGGTCGCAAAAATAGTGATAAGATTTTCATCTCTTGAAGCACCAAGAACAATAGCATTTTTATTTTTCGAAGTAATACTTTTCTTAAGAGAAATAACTGCATCCACAATCTCCTCCTTCGTCATCTTTCTAATCTCCTTTCCACAAAGAGGACAATAGGGTTTCCCGATTCGAGCAAAGAGAACACGCAGATAATCGTAGATTTCTGTAATAGTGGCAACCGTTGAGCGCGGATTCCCTGAATGACTTTTCTGGTCAATCGAAATGGCCGGCGAAAGCCCCTCAATCTCATCAACGTCGGGCTTATCCATCTTTCCTAAGAACTGACGTGCATAGGCAGAAAGTGATTCGATGTATCGTCTCTGGCCCTCTGCAAAGATGGTATCAAACGCCAACGATGATTTACCCGAACCCGATGGGCCAGTAAATACAATTATCTTCCCGCGCGGCAATTCAAGATTGATATTCTTGAGGTTGTGCTCGCGAGCGCCTCTAATAATTAATTTATCTTTCATAATAATTGAAAAAATGATGTCATCCTGAACGTAGTGAAGGATCTCCCTATTACCGCTTATCCTAAAATCGAAAGATTCTTCGTCTGATGCCTCAGAATGACAACCGCTAAAATAGAAACTGCCCCATATTATACGCTATGGGAACACCATAAGAGATTAGAGCCACAAGCCCCAAAAGTCAACGTTACTATTGTATATAATTATATTATGTGTTATAGTTTAAATAGCATACCCTAAGGAGGCCTGAAAATGTCCTCATTAAACAACTTGTTTCAACATCCATCGTATGAACGAGCTGTTGCAAGCGAAGTTTATTTAACACAACAACCCTACGAAGAAACAGAACTATTCTTAATGAGACGTGGCGAAGAAAGAGACGATCAACGCACCCCAGAATGTCTTACTCTTCGTGATATCTATCGTGGTATCCCCTGGGAGAAAAAGGAACACGTTCGCGATTGTGAGTTCTGTAAGCAATACCGTCTCTCATTTATAGAACTCGTTCTTTCAAGTCAAAAAGCTTCAAAACCCATACTGTCATGGTGGGGTAGAATTCGAAAATTTTTCTCAAAAAAATAGAACACACACACAACCACCAAGAACGGTGGTTTTTCCCACTACTGTCATTCCCGCGAAGGCGAAAATCTAGTAGGTATTGATGCTTTCTGGATTCCCGCCTTCGCGGGAATGACATAGAAAATAAATACCTTATTTTTCTTTAGTTTTTTTATTTTGTTTGATGAGTTCTTTGAGTTCGTCACGTAGGAGTGCGGCGAGTTCGAATTCGAGCCGTCCAGCAGCTTCACGCATTTCTCTTCCCTTTTCTTTGATAAATTTCTCGAGGTCTTGTTTCGTGCTCGGTATCGGCTTCATCTCAAGTTTTAAAATCTTTTCAGCTGGTATAATATCTGAAATTTCTCTAATAATAGTACGCGGTGTAATATTGTGTTCTTTATTATAAGCAAGCTGTATTGTTCTCCTTCGTTCTGTTTCTTTTACTGCTCTCTGTATGGATCCGGTGATCACATCTGCATACATCACCACCTCACCTCGCACATTACGCGCTGCACGCCCAATGGTCTGTACAAGCGCCGTCTCGCTTCGCAAAAATCCTTCTTTATCCGCATCAAGAACGGCAACAAGCGAAACCTCTGGCAAATCCAATCCTTCACGCAAAAGGTTCACCCCCACGAGCACATCAAACTCACCTCTTCGCAGACCAGTAAGAATTTTAATACGATCCATCGTCTTCACATCGCTGTGCAGGTAAGAAACTTTTACCCCCTCTGTATCAAGATAAGCACTCAAATCCTCTGCCATCTTTTTGGTAAGAGTAGTAACAAGCACACGCTCTTTTAATTTTACCCGTTCTTTAATACGAGGAATAAGATCGGCAACTTGAGTTGCTGGTTGAATGACTACGTGGGGGTCTACAAGTCCGGTAGGTCTGATAATCTGCTCGACCACCTGCAAACTATTGTCATGTTCAAACTGTGCAGGCGTCGCCGAGGTATAGATAACTTGCGGAATACGCTCCCCAAACTCTTTAAACGTAAGTGGTCGGTTATCTTTGGCGGATGGCAAACGAAACCCATACTCCACGAGCGTATTTTTACGTGAAGCGTCCCCTGCATACATACCTCCAAGTTGCGGAACGGTTACATGAGACTCATCGATTACCATAAGGAAATCTTTTGGAAAATAATCAAGAAGTGTCTCTGGCGGTTCTCCTGCCGCTCTGCCTGAAAGATGGCGAGAATAATTTTCAATACCATGGCAATAACCAACCTCTTGAATCATTGCAATATCTGCCTTTGTACGACGTTCAATACGCTCTGCCTCAAGATATTTTTTTTCCTTTTCAAAAGAACGAAGCTGTTCTTTAAGTTCTTCTTTGATAGCTTTTACCGCGCGTACTCTGTTTGGTGCATCGGTAATAAAATGTTTTGCGGGAGCAAATACCACTTCACTAATTTGAGGTGTTTTGCCCGGCTCAAAACCCGTGACAGGGTTTACTTCGTAGAGCTCCTCCACCACACCATTTTGTAATGTAAATGTATAAATAACTTCACGATCAGGTGGCATAATCTCCCAGTTGTCCCCTCGTATGCGAAAGGTGGCGCACCTAAGATCTGCATTCGTCCTTGTAAACTGAAGCTCAACGAGTTTTTTTACAAAGGTAGATCGTAGAATAGTATCCCCCGCCTTTATATGTAAGATATTTTCCTTATACGCCTCTGGTGCACCCAATCCATAAATACAGGATACAGAAGCCACTACAATAACATCCTTACGCGTGAGAAGCGATACCGTCGCCGCGTGGCGAAGTTTATCAATCTCTTCATTAATCATCGCTTCTTTATCAATATAGGTATCACTACTAGGCATATAGGCTTCTGGCTGATAGTAGTCATAATAAGAAACAAAATAGTGCACGGCGTTCTCGGGAAACAACTCTCGAAACTCATTACAAAGCTGAGCAGCAAGTGTCTTATTGTGCGCAATAACAAGAGTTGGCTTTTGTACCTCCTCGATGACATTCGCAATAGTAAACGTCTTACCAGAACCCGTAACACCCAAAAGCGTCTGGTGTTTAAACCCCTTTTGAAGTCCATCGACAAGGCCGCGAATAGCATTCGGCTGATCCCCTGCTGGCTGGTTTTTTGAAACTAGATTAAACATAACTATACAAAGCAGCTCAAAAATATAATATCCCCTGAGCGAAGTCGAAGGGTTTCCTTTTAAAGAAGGTGGGCCTTCGACAAGCTCAGGCACTATTAATTGATAAGAGCATTAAACAACGCTTTGTTACATAAACCATACTAAATGATAGCGTGTAATAAAAGAAGGACACAATGGCCCCTGCTCTCATCGGTGAGAAGTATTACTTATTTGTAGGTAATCAGTCCTATAATCTTTCAAACGCGCTAAAGAAATTTTCTCATTTGGGATTCCTACAAAAGTTTCACTTGAAACATCTAAGCGACCAGACTCCTCAAGACCACACTCGATACACAACCAAGTACATTGCGTAGAAAGTGGTACATTATTCGTCGCAAGAAGAAACTTAGTATGCAAACAATTTCGTTGTAACACTACAATTAACCGCTTACGCTCAGCTTCCAAATCCCGTTGTTTCTTATAAAGGAAGCGAATTCTTCCCTTGCGATGCTCAGCGTCTTCCATGCTCTATTACCTCCTTCGATTACGCTTAGGGCAGATCCTTTGTGCGTGTTTATTATATAACAAATTTAACCAAAAATGTCAACTTATCAAAATTCTGACGATCGTCAGGAATTTGATATATTGAGCAATGATACCGATAGTACTGCGTCTTTAAAGAGCTGGTTTGCTGTGGTATGCTTCTTATTAGGTCATTTACAAAAAGGAGGATATCGCCATGACAGAAAGACTGAAGCAAATAGATTTTTCTAATCTTAAAGAAAAATATAGACTTACCGCACTTTATTTCATTACCCCCCTCTTTGATGATCAGGGGCTTCACATTACTGAGCTTATCTTTGGACTTCGCATCCTACCAAATACTAAATTTTTCGCAGAACAAAAAATCAAAGATGCCATCAAGACACTCCTCCCTCCTGAATATATGGGTGCTGAAATAACCCTATTTCCAAGCGCCGAATCAGAGGTTGACTCTATTATGGATTGGTCCATTCGTCCCTATGCCCATGGCCACGGAGGCGATATTGCGCTCGACTCAATACGCGAAAAAGAAGGTGTTGTAGTCGTAACGCTTGTTGGCTCATGTGGTAGCTGTCCAAGCGCATTGGGAACAATGCGCTATGGCGTTGAAAGCCTTCTTAAAGGATATCTTCCCTGGATGAAACGTGCTGAGGCAACCAATCTCCCCGAAGAACCCGACTTCGATGTTCACTGGTAGTGGAAGCCCGCCGTCGCCAAAACTATGACGAAGCGAAGGAGGTGAAAAATAGTGCAAACAGCAATTCAGGAAATTAATGATTTTCTTCGCAGCAAACTTCCAGAACTGAAACAAGGAACCTCTATTGAGTCGCTCGGTGTAATCGCCTGGGTTCACAAACACAATGAACCAACAAAAACAATCATTCTTGGCCTCGCACTCTAACAAGGCGTTGGATGTAGTCCCTTTTGTGGCTGTGCCGCCA
>JACRHX010000020.1 GCA_016211955.1 Parcubacteria group bacterium
AGATAAAAAAAGAATTGAATATGGTCGAGGAGAGGTTCCGTCTTTTGGCGGACCGTCTTTGACGTTGCGACGAAGGGTGATCGTATAAAAGAGCTTGAGGTGTTAGTGGGGATGCCTGATGTGTGGGAGAATAGGGAGGAAGCAGAGCGATTAAATAAAGAGCTTGGGGTGTTGGGTGATGAGCTTCATAAGATCGAGGTGTTGAAAAAGCAGATCGAGGAGCTTGGTGTGTTGGCCGAGCTTGCCCACGAAGGCAACGAATTTGGAGGCGAGTTTGAGGAGAAACTTATTCTTTGTAAGAATGAATTTGAGACGTTTGAGAAAAAGCTTGTGCTTACCGGAAAGTATGATACATCTTCTGCGATGCTTAGTATCTATAGCGGTGCTGGGGGGCAAGATGCACAAGATTGGGTGGGTATGCTTAAAGAGATGTATATACACTATGGAGAGCGAAGGGGCTGGAAGGTGGGTATTATTGATGAGACGCTTGGAGAGTATGCAAATAAGACTGGGAGATATGCAATAAAAAATGTTACAATGGAGATACGCGGTGTTGAGGCGTATGGGTATTTGAAGGGAGAGGCGGGGGTACATCGGTTAGTACGTATTTCGCCCTTTTCGGCGAAGCAGTTGCGCCATACCTCATTTGCGCTTGTGGAGGTGCTTCCAGAACTTTCTGATATTGACGAACAGCAGTTGGAGTTGAGGCCGGAGGATTTGAATATTGAAATGTCGCGTTCGTCGGGGCCCGGAGGTCAGAATGTGAATAAGCGTGAGACGGCGGTACGTGTCGTGCACATTCCGACAGGAATCTCTGCAGCGTCACAAGCCGAGCGATCACAGGGACAAAACAAAGAGCGTGCCATGAAGGTGCTTAAGGCAAAATTGTACCAGCTTATGGTGACGGAACGCGTAAAAGAGCTTGGTGGATTGAAGGGCAAGACAAAGCCAGAGTGGGGGAGCCAAATTCGTTCTTATGTGGTTCATCCTTATCAGCTTGTAAAGGATCATCGGACTGACGTGGAAACCTCGCGTATTAATGAGGTTTTGGGGGGGAACCTAGATGTTTTTATTGAGGCGGAACTAGCCTTATAGATATCGTTCCTAATAGCTAGAAGCTAAAAGCTAATTCCTAACATATGATTCACTTTCAGGGTGTTTCTAAAATTTATACTACCAAGAGCAAGGCGTTAGATAATGTGACGTTTAAAATAGACGATCACGAGTTTGTTTCGTTTGTAGGAAAGTCCGGTGCGGGTAAGTCGACAGTAGTGAAAATGTTGATAGGGGAGGAGACTCCGACACGAGGACGAGTTATTTTAAACAATATTGATGTTGCAAAATTACCGCGTGTACAGCTTCCTTTATTGAGGAGAAAGATAGGGGTTATTTTTCAGGACTATCGTTTATTACCCCACAAGACTGTTTTTGAAAATGTGTCGTTTGCGCTTGAGGTGAATGGTCGCACGGAACGTGAGATTAGGGAGTTTGTTCCCCAGGCAATCGAGCTTGTTGGGCTTAAGGAGCATGCGGGACGTCTTCCTCATGAACTTTCCGGTGGAGAAAAACAACGCGCAGCGATTGCTAGGGCGCTTATCCACCATCCCGACGTTCTTATCGCCGATGAGCCTACGGGAAATCTCGATGCTATCAACACATGGGAAGTTATCAAATTACTTGTTAAAATTAATGAGTTGGGGACGACGGTGATTCTTGCCACCCATGATAAGGATGTTATCAACACGTTAGGAAAGCGCGTGGTAACTCTCGATAATGGAAAGGTGATACGTGATGAAGCTGATGGAAAATATATTATTGCATAACAGCGCATGGTAACCACTTTTATTCGTGTTTTAAAATATGGGTTTAACTCCTTCTGGAAGGGGGGGCTACTTACTACTGCTACGGTGGCAATTATGGTGGTAGCGCTTTCCGTATTTTCTGGGCTTATCTTTTTTAATGTAGTTACGAAGACTGCCCTCGCGAGCTTGCAAGACAAAATCGATATTAGCGTTTATTTCAAAACCGATGCGGAGGAGTCATCTATTCTTAAAGTAAAATCAGCACTTGAGAAGCTCGATGAGACGAAAGAGATTGTCTATATTTCTCGCGTTGAGGCGCTTGATAGGTTTCGTGAAAAACACAAAAACGAAAAAGTCGTGATCGATGCGCTTGATGCACTGGGGGATAATCCTCTCCAGGCGTCGTTAAATATCAAAGCAAAAGATCCCCGTCAGTACGGTATGATCGCCTCTTACTTTGATGCGCCCACCATCAAGCCAGTAATTGAAAAGGTAAGCTACCAGCAAAATCAGGTAGTGATTGAACGCCTTGTAAAAATAATTGATACGGCAGAGAAGAGTGGGTTGATTATTACCCTCATTCTTATTTTTATCGCAGGGCTTGTGGCGCTTAATACCGTTCGTCTTGCTATTTACTCAAATCGTGAAGAGATTGGGGTGATGCGTCTTGTGGGAGCGTTGAATAGCTTTATCAGTGGTCCCTATGTGGTGCAGGGTATTTTGCAGGGTTTTCTCGCATCAGTGATTACTACTATTATCTTCTTTCCCCTCATTCATTTTATTTCTCCCTACATTCAAGCAATGATTCCTGAGGTAAATCTTTGGGCATACTTCCTCGATAATGCATTTGTTATTTTTTCAATACAGACGGGGGCGGGGGTGGCGTTGGGAAGTATTTCGAGCTTGATCGCGGTCCGCAAATACCTCAAAGCATAGAAACCTTCATTTTTGGCGCATAGCTTTGTCGGAGACTACGTTTTTTATTCGCTGTACTGTCTTTGTACAGCTCACAAAAAGCCTCGCCTCCTTCGCGCTTTGCATCCAAAAATGAAGGTTTCTATTTTATCAATCTCTCTCGGGACTTCATCTAAGTGTGTGGGTTTTTGTGTTTTCATGTCATTCCCGCGAAGGCGGGAATCCAGAACGACCTAAATCTGAGCCTTAGATACTAGTTTAAGTAGGGCTTGACATATTATTATTATGTTAGGTTACTAATAGACTCGGCGGGAGAAATCTTGCTGAAAAATGAAAGGAAATATCGACATGAATGTACAGGCTCTTTCGATGGATGAAGCAAAACAGAAGTTGATGGCACTGGGAGAGCACCTCGAGGGTGCCCAGAGTACTACCATTGATTTCGCGCGCTTTCTCGCTTCGCGCCTCAACTCACAGCTCGTTCCGATGGGATTCGTCATGGCCTGCGAGCTCGCTCTCTACGATCTTCAGAAGGGAGTGGACGGGTTTTCGGGACAGCCGATTCGAAGTAGTCTCGTGGGGTATCCTCCTATGATCTACGTTCTGCTTCGTGTGGAGATTCCCATGATTGCAAAGGCCATCTTCCCCGAGGAGTTCGCCGCTGGTGTCCAGGAGTTCATTGAAGAGATGAACAAGAAAATGGACGCCGCGAAGTAGTCAAGGTGTCCAAGGGTTTGCCAGTTGTCCCAAACAGCTGGCTTTTTTGTTTTTAGTTGCGAGATTACCTGTTTTTTGTTACAAATAGTGATAATTGCCGGATCACCTGCCTGCGCAGGCAGGTCTAATGGTAGGATAGAGGACTCTGGATTTGATAATACGGTTCATATGCTATAATATCAGTATATGCCGTACAAGGATATTATCAAAAGAAGAGCGTGTCATAAAAGATACTATGCGAGAAACAGACAGCTTTATAGGCAGAAAAATATTAAACGAAGAAATGAACTGATTGATTTTGTTGTTGCTTTTAAACAAAAACCATGTATGGATTGTGGAATAACTTATCCACCCTACGTAATGGATTTTGATCACAGGGATAGGAAAACAAAGGTGGCAAGTATTAATGAAATGATAAATTTACATAGTTATTCTAAAGATAAGATTTTAGCAGAGATTAATAAGTGTGATTTGGTGTGCGCCAACTGTCATAGAATTAGAACATATTGCGGGATCGTCTAACGGTAGGACAGCGCCCTCTGAAGGCGTTTATCTTGGTTCGAATCCAAGTCCCGCAGCACTAGTTAACGCAATATCGAGTAAACCAGAGAGCCCGTTTTTCTAAATGTGGAGAAATTTGATATAGTATAGAATATCAACACTCATAAATATGATTGCGCATAGTCCTAAAGATATTTTAAATCATATAGCTGGGCAGCCTGGTTTTGACTACAACCAGATTACCGACGAGGTTTTTATTGGTACCAATATGTGCTGCCAGTTTGGGTTTTCAAAAGAACTTTTGTCAAAAGAGGTTAGGGCGGATATCAGCCTAGAAGCAGATCGTACTGATGCCCCCGATGGCGTTGATTATTTTCTATGGCTCCAGACAAAAGACAGAGAAGCGCCCAGCCTAAAAGGTCTTGAGATCGGAGTTAAGTTTCTAGACTTCTTAATTAGCAATAAAATTAAAACTTTCATTCACTGCAGAAATGGGCATGGGCGAGCCCCCACTCTTTTCGCCGCTTATTTAATCAGCCACGGCATGGGGGTGGAGGAGTCAATCGCGCTCATCAAATCTAAAAGACCAGTAATTCACCTAACCGACCTACAGATGCAGGCACTCCATGGGTTTAAAGTCACTGTATCTAAGCGATAGCGTTCTATGGATCCGTATAATAGGTATTCGCAACTTATTAAACCATTTTGGTCGCCACCTGCGTGGGTTTTTGGACCTGTGTGGACGTTTCTTTATGTTCTTATTGCCGTTTCTTTTGGAAGGGTGTTTTTGATGGCGTGGAGGAGAGAGGTTTCTTTTTGGGTGGCGTTGCCTTTTGCACTTAATCTTGTTTTTAATTTTGTTTTTACACCGATACAGTTTGGACTCAAAAATAACTTCTTAGCTGCGATTGATATATTTTTTGTTTTTGGAACGCTTGTTTGGGCAATGATAGCTATTTTCCCTCGTGTGCGTTGGATAGCATACATTCAAATTCCATATTTACTTTGGGTTTCTTTTGCAACCGTATTGCAGTTAACCGTTACGTATTTAAATAGATAGAAATTGATAAATTGCGCGAGAGGTGTTATTTTTATTTTAGTTCATTTAAATAGATAAAAGAAACGGGAGGGAAATTGTATGGGTTCGTTCGCCTATACGTGTGCTGTCTCGGGTTTTCCTATTGAGGCGGGGGATAAGGTGTTTTATCTTATGCTGACTAAAAATCCATAGCACAAAGATGGAGAAAATACCTGTTATAGTACTGACATTTGGTTTCCTCGGACACCGCCACTTCTTGCTGAATATAATGACTATGGAAGTGTTGAAAATGTCGAGGAGGGACTGGTGCGGGATTTGTGGCTTCAGGGACTTCAACTTGATTTGATTGAACAAGGGGTTGGGGATAATAGCGTTCATGATGTTCCTACTTCAAAGACGATGACGTTTGACGATTTGCTTAATGCACTGGTCGAAGGACGAGTACTTGTGGATCGAAATTTTAAATCCTTTTCTTCTCCACTTTTGCATTCCCACGGAGCTCTTAAAAAAATTGAAGAACTGCCGGCACGCATCGATCTCGATTTTATAGGTTCTAAACAGTGGGATGAGCCCCTTCTCGATAAAACTCCGAAAGGTGTCCCAACTTTAGAGCGGATTATAAGCATCCTCGTATCTCATGGGTATGCAATAGCACAAGAATTTGGAGGGCAGGGATTTTTTGTTGATGAGCTTCAGAGCGGACACGTGCGTGTTCGTTGTGGTGATCACCATTCTTCAAAAACTGAAGATTCTGTTACCTTAGCGCAAGTGTTGTCCTTTTTTAGAGATGAGTATGAAGCAGTAGTGGTTGCCGGGACTGGTTCTTATGCTCATTCTGCAGACCTTCTTATATTTCCTCGTCCTAATATTAAAGATTACTATGGCTACCGCATGGAGAATCAAGCTCATCTTGTAGTGAGTCATGCAATGATTCGTAAAGATGTTTGGGAGGCGTTACTTTCCGGAATGCGTTGGCAAAAAATGGTGCAGTCCATACTTAAGCATTGGGCAGACCATGTTGTTAGTATGTTTAGAAATTTTTCTTTACCTTCTGTGGGAATTGGTACACACTTAGACCTTCTCTTCCGCACACAAAAGAACGCACCGGAGTCTCTCATAAAAGTTCTTGCTGAATTTGCTGTCATAGAGAGACGTCTTTCTGAATGTCGTTACCAGTGGAGACCTTCTTCGAGTGCCGGACCTCAGTTTGGTGAATGGCGTGAACACGCTAATCTTCTTGCAGCGCTTCAACGTGTTGCTCGTAGCAATGCAAGAGAAAAATAGCAATTCCATATCTCGTACATTATTGTGCGAGTTTTTTATTCATTGCTTGTATTAGGAGAGGAAAAGAGAGAGAATCATAAAATGAAAACGCCGAAATATATTTTTATTGTTGGTGGTGTGATGTCGAGCGTCGGTAAGGGTGTTGCTACGGCTTCCATTGGAAAAATTTTGCAATCACGTGGGTTTGAGGTGACTTCGATGAAAATCGACCCCTACGTGAATGTTGATGCAGGTACTATGAACCCCACTGAACATGGTGAAGTTTTTGTTTTAGATGATGGCACCGAATGCGATCAAGACATGGGGAACTATGAACGTTTCTTACATCGTGATCTTCCGGGCATGAATTATATGACGACAGGAAGCGTCTACCAAGCGGTAATTGAGCGGGAGAGAAGGATGGAATATGGTGGAAAATGTGTTGAGGTGGTTCCTCATATTCCTCTCGAGGTGATTAGCCGGATCAATTGTGCGGCACATACGGCAAAGGCTGATATCGTTACTATAGAAATTGGGGGTACGGTAGGTGAGTATCAGAATGTGCTTTTTCTTGAAGCAGTTCGTATGCTACGTATTGAGCATCCAGGAGACGTGCTTGTTGTCTTGGTAAGTTATCTTCCTACTTTAGGCGAGGATAATGAATTAAAAACGAAACCAACACAGTATGCGGTGCGTACGTTACAATCAACGGGTCTTCAGCCAGACATTATTTTAGCACGCGCAAAACACGCTCTTGATACAAAAAGAAAAGAAAAAATTGCTTTTAATTGTAACTTGCGTGAAGAGGATATTATTTCAGCACCTGATGTTTCGAGCCTGTACGATATTCCCCTTAATTTTGAAAAAGATAATTTAGGTAACATTATTTTAGAAAAACTTTCCTTGCGGGCGCGGAAGAAAGATATGCGCGATTGGGGTAAGCTTGCGGGGCGTATTCATGGGGCAAAGGAAACGGTTAAGATTGGTATTGTTGGTAAATATTTTTTGAGCGGAAAATTTATTCTTTCTGATTCTTATATTTCTGTTATCGAGGCGATTAGGCATGTGGCAGCATTTTGGAGGGTGGTACCCAAAATCGAATGGCTTGACTCTGAACAGTTCGAGCGTGATATCAATACATTACAACAGCTTAGTGAATATGGTGGTATTATTGTACCGGGTGGTTTTGGCGGGCGTGGTATTGAGGGGAAGTTAAGTGCCATCCGCTATTGTCGTGAGCAGAAGATACCCTATCTTGGTCTTTGCTATGGTATGCAACTTGCTGTAGTGGAGTATGCTCGTAACGTGCTCGGACTTAAGAATGCAAATACGACAGAGATTGATCCTAAGACAAAGTATCCAGTTATTGATATCTTGCCCGAACAGAAAAGGCTTATGGTGCAAAAGAAATTTGGAGGGACGATGCGTTTGGGTGCTTATCAGACCGTTTTGAAAGCAGAAACCATTGCGGGGGAGATGCTTATAAAAAAGAGCATATTTCAGAACGTCATCGCCACCGTTATGAGGTAAACCCTTTATATGTAAAACGTTTGGAGCGTGCGGGGATTATATTTTCTGGACAATCGCCGAATCGTCGACTTATGGAAATTTTAGAACTCCCACGGGGTGTGCATCCATTTTTTGTGGGAACACAGTTTCATCCGGAATTAAAGTCACGTCCACTTGATCCACACCCACTTTTTATGGAATTTATTGAAATAGCGAGAAAGCGAGGTGTATAATATTTGTGCTACTTTGTGTGTGGTGGGATAAGAGTTTTTCTTTTAATTAATATGACAAAATGTATTTTTTGTAGTATTGCAAAAGGTGGGGCGCCAGCGCACGTAATTTGGGAGGATGATGCGCATATGGCGTTTCTTTCTATTTTCCCCAACACGGAGGGTTTTTCCGTGGTGATTACCAAAGAACATTATCCGAGTTATGTTTTTGATCTACCAGAAAATGTTTTGAGGGGTCTTGTTACTGCAACGCGTGAGGTGGCGAAAAAATTAGATAGTGCTTTCGAGGACGTTGGAAGAACGGGAATGGTATTTGAGGGGTTTGGCGTGGACCATGTTCACGCAAAACTTTTTCCTATGCACGGAACGAAGATGGGCGATTGGAAGGCATTAAAATCAAACGTAGATAAATACTTCGATCGGTATGAAGGGTACATTTCTTCGCATGATTATAAGCGTGCAGATGATGGGAAGCTTGCGGAACTAGCACAAAAAATTAGAGAGTCTAAAGACTAGTAATAAGCAGCGCGGTAGCGGCGATGGACATGATAAGCGCGATTGTTATTCCAAAGATATTTTGCAGTGGGGAGTTTGTGTGACTTCCCATTATTTTTTTATTGTTGCAGATGGCGAGAATAATGAAGATGAGAATTGGCGCAATGATGCCGTTTAGGGCAGCTGTGTAGTAAAGGAGCCTGAAGGCGGGAATTCCTAGAAAATTTATTCCGATGCCAGCACACAGAGAGAGCGCTATGATGCTGTAGAATTTTGCTCCTGCTTTTGGAGAAAGAGAAAGCCCTACTTTCCATCCCGTGGCTTCGGATATTGCATAAGCAGCGGATCCAGCAAGGACAGGGACGGCAAGCAGACCAGTTCCTATAATTCCAAGTGTAAATAATATAAAAGCAAAATTGCCTGCAACGGGGCGTAGCGCTTCTGCCACCTGGGCTGCAGTATTGACGCTTGTAATTCCTTGGGCGTGCAGTGTTGCTGCGCCGGTGGCAATAATGAAAAACATAATAAGGTTTGAGAACAGCATTCCTATAATAGTATCGGTGCGCAGAAGGTTTATGTTTTTCTTTGTTACTCTTGGTGCCTCTCTACCCAGTTCTTTAATGGCTCCACTGGTAACCTCTTCTTCTGCCTCTTCGGCTGCTTGCCAGAAGAAAAGATAGGGGGATATGGTCGTGCCGAGAATAGCAACGATATTTAATATGAATTCTTTTGTAAAAGAAACCTGCGGAATAACGGTATGGTAGAGTATTGTTTTCCAGTTTTGGGGAACGAGAAGTGCACTTGCTGCGTAAGCTAAGAGTGAAAGCGCGAAGTATTTTAAAAACTGTGAGTATCTCGCGTAGGAGACAAAAATTTCGAGGATGAGTATAAGTCCCGCAAATCCAATGATGAATAAGAGAAGTGGGGGGGTCGGCACAACGAGTTGGCTTACCGCTGCCATCGCTCCAAGGTCGGCGCCTATATTGATGGCGTTTGCGACAAATAAAAGCCCGACAGCGCCATAGAGGATTGTTTTTGAAAAATGTTTTTTTATAACGCCCGAGAGACTATCTCCTGTAATAAGACCAATACGACCACACATCTCTTGTATGGCGATCATGAATGGTAGAGAGAAAAGAGGTGTCCAGAGTTGTGTAAGACCAAACTGTGCTCCCGTTTGTGCGTAAGTCGCGATCCCGGACGGGTCATCATCTGCAGCGCCCGCAATAAATCCGGGCCCTATTTTTTTAAAAAATGTAGTAATGAAATTTCCTTTTTGTTTCATGTGTGTATGATACCACAGAGTGATTTGGTTGAAATAACATTGACTTGGATGGTGTAGTAATATAGAGATAGGGCTATATTATGAAGGAACAAACTGATGAGGAGGTTGCGATGAGCGTGCAGCGAGGCGATAAAGAATTATTCGGAGTTTTAATTGATCGCTATGAAGAAAAGATAACTCGCTATGCACGTAAGTTTCTCTCTCATAATGATGATACAAAAGATCTTGTGCAGGAGGTATTCATTAAGGCGTATACTAATTTGTACAGTTTCGATGGAACACGGCGTTTTTCTCCATGGATCTATCGTATTGCGCACAATGAATTTGTAAATGCACTGAGGAAGAAATCGAAGGAACGAATATTTTCCTTTGATTTTGATACTTTTTTTGTTTCTGCCCCACAAGAAGAGGTTGCTGAAGATACTGTTTTAAAAAGAAATACCGCACGCATGCTCGAACAACATCTCGATGCATTGCCTTTAAAATATCGTGAACCTCTTGTGCTCTATTATCTCGAAGGGATTGAGTATAAAGAAATTGCAGAGGTGCTACAGGTTCCTATCTCTACAGTAGGGGTTCGTTTGTGGCGTGGAAAAAAGATATTACAAGAAGTGATGCATCATTTAGATATATCACTATGAATCACAGAGAAGATATAACATTACGTGATCGTATTATCAAAGCCATCCAGAGTGGGCAGGTTACTATGCGTCCTCGATGGCATTTTATCCTCAAGACAATTCTTGTGGCTACGGGTGTAATGGTTGTTTTCTTGGGGCTTCTTTATATAATTAGTTTTATTATTTTTATCCTTCAGCATACCGGACTCTTGTTTGTTCCTCTTTTTGGTATGGGGGGAATCTATCGTTTACTTTTTTCGCTTCCGTGGGTACTTATTTTTCTTTCTTTCTCTTTCCTTGTGGTGCTTGAAATTCTTGTTCGACGGCATGCATTTGCTTATCGACGACCGCTTCTCTATTCAATTATGGGTATTCTTACTATCGTAATTATTGGTGGTATCGTAGTTGCGCAGACTTCGTTTCATAGCAGACTATTAAGACACGCGCGTGAGGATAGACTTCCTTTTGCAGGAGGATTCTATCGTTCATTTGCCGGAGGAAGGCTAGAAAATGTTGTGAGGGGTCATATTATAGGAAAAACAAAAGATGGATTTTTTATTGAGGATATGGATAATAACGAGATTTTTGTGACAATAACCCCACACACCCGTTTTCCTTTTGGTATGGATTTTAATGGGGGAGATATTGTGGTTGTTTTTGGTGATCGTAAGGGAAGCAGTACTGTTTCCGCTTTTGGAATTAAAAGGGTGGGTGATGACGCAGATCCTGAGGCACAAAGATGGTCTTCACGCCAGCGTGGAGGACGTGGCTATAGAATGAAATAATGGCAGGTGATGGGGTGTAGTAATAAGTGATCGCGATTAAGGTACTAATTTTTTAAAAAACAATAATATGCCAGGTAGTGAAAATTCGACACAAGGGTTTAACTCACTATGTGGCATAGTAAAAAGTCGTCTTAGAAAATGAAGTTATAAACTAGGATTTGATGAAGCAGCTATCGGCTGCAAGTCGAATTTCTACTACCTGGTATGAAAAATAAATTAGTGATAGGTAGCATGTTGGTTCTTTCTGGGGTAGTTTTGTTTGGTGTAAACTCCGTTTCTGCGCGCGGATTTGATATTATGATGGGACGGGGTTTTGTGGTTCCTACCCCCGATGAAATAGCGACACGTCAACAAGCTATGTTTCAGAATGAAGCAACATTGCTTGGTATAAGTATTGATGAGGTAAAAAATGCATGGGCCGAGGGGAAATCGATGCAACAACTTATGAAGGACAAGGGTATTACCGAAGCGCAGGTTGCACAACGAAAGAGAGATGCAGAACTTGCGCAATTTAAAACACAACTACAAACACTTGTAACGAAGTGGATTATCACGCAAGCACAGGCAGATAAGCGTCTAGTAACTATGCAGGCACAACCACAATCTAAAATGAAGAGTGGTGTGGAGAAGAGACGCGGTGGTATTATGGGGAGGGGTCATCGAGGAGGTTTTTGGTTCTAATATAAGATGAAGCGTTTTCTCTCGCTTATTACCATTAAACACATAAAGGCTTATGTCCACGCGCATCGCTGGACGAGCCTTTTTGTTTTCTGTGCAGTTCTTGGGTTGGGATATTGGGGTATAAGAGCGGTTACTAATACAAACAGAGAGACGCGATATGTAACCGCATTAGTAGAGAGGGGGACACTTGTTACTTCTATTACAGGAAGTGGACAAGTATCTGCATCGAATCAGGTTGATTTGAAACCAAAGGTGTCGGGTGATGTTGTCTATATTGGTGTACAAAATGGGCAAGAAGTGCATGCTGGTGCTTTGATCGCGCAGCTCAATGCGCGTGATGCACAGAAGGCGGTGCGTGATGCGGAGGCGAATCTTGCGAGTGCAAAACTTTCTCTAGAGAAGCTTCAGAAACCTGCGGATACTTTATCTCTCATTCAGGCGGAGAATACGCTTGCGCGCGCGAAGGAGTCGAAGCAAAATGCCGAGGATGCTTTACAAAAAGGATACGAAGATGGTTTTAATACCGTTTCAAATGCATTTATTGACATACCAGGCATTGTTACTGGGCTTCAGGATCTTCTCTATCTAAGTACCGTATCTGGTGCGAGTGGGTTGTGGAATATAAACTATTATTCAAGCATAGCGGCGCAGTACAATGACAAGGCAACTATGTTTAGAGATGATGCGGATACAAAATATCGTTCTACGCGCGATGCATACGACAAAAACTTTCTTACGTATAAGCAAACAAATCGAACTTCTGATAGAGCGATTATCGAAGCGCTGATTATTGAAACATATGAAACAACGCGAAGTACTGCTGAAGCGGTAAAAAGTGCGACGAACCTTATTCAGCTCTATCAAGATAATCTTTCGGAACATAGTCTTACTCCCGCATCGCTTTCCAATACACATATTTCTACTCTTAACTCTTATACTACTAAGTTAAACGCACATCTTTTAGGTCTTCTTTCTATAAAAAATACGATTCAAAATAATAAGAATGCATTAATAAACGCAGAACGTACCATTTCAGAGACAGATGCCTCACTTACAAAACTTAAAAACGGAGCAGATACACTTGATATCCAAGGATCAGAACTTTCCGTAAAACAAAGAGAAAATGCACTCCTTGACGCAAGGGAAAGGCTTGTCGATTATTTTATCTACGCTCCTTTTGCAGGTACTATCGCAAAGCTTAATGTTAAGAGAGCAGATTCGGTAACTAACGGCACGATAGCAGCTACGCTTATTACAACTCAAAAAATCGCTGAAATTTCTTTAAATGAGGTTGATGTCTCAAAAATAAAGGTAGGTCAAAAGACGACACTTACGTTTGATGCCATAAGTGGCTTGAGTATTGCGGGGAGTGTCGTAGAAGTTGATACGATAGGGACGGTATCTCAGGGCGTTGTTACCTATAATGTAAAAATTGGTTTTGATACACAGGATGATCGTATAAAACCAGGCATGAGTGTAAGCGCCGCAATTATTACAGATATAAAACAAGACGTACTTATGGTCCTACAAAGCGCAGTAAGGTCTCGGGGTAGTTCTTATTATGTAGAGATGTTTAATCCACCCCTTGTTGCAACAGGAGGAATACAGGGTACAACTTCGTCTCTCACACCACAGCAACGTTCTGTAGAGGTGGGAATTTCAAATGATACATCGTATGAGGTTATCTCTGGACTCAAGGAAGGGGATCAGATTATTTCAAGAACAATTACTGCTACCACAAAGACTCAAACGACCACTCAGGCTCCAAGCTTGTTTGGAGCTCCTGGAGGAAATCGTGGTGGCGGCGGAGGGGGGGCGGGTCGTGGAAGATAAATTGTTATGATAGAAATTACAGATGTCACAAAAACATATTTTACGGGGGAGGTTGGTTTTCAAGCGCTAAGGGGTGTGAGTTTTCAGATTAAGGATGGTGAGTTTGTTGCGATTATGGGACCATCGGGTTCCGGCAAATCTACATTGATGCATATTCTTGGAGCACTCGATACGCCAACGAGCGGATCCTATATGCTTGATAAGAAAGATGTATCAACTCTTGATGACGATCAGCTTGCTGATATACGAAAAGAAAGTATTGGTTTTGTTTTTCAGGCGTTTAATCTTCTTCCGAGAACAACGGTGCTTCGTAATGTGATGCTTCCTTTGGTGTATGCAGGTATTGGCGATGGAGAACGAGTTAAGAGGGCAGAGGTCGCACTTTTGGCAGCAGGGTTGGATGAAGCACATTTTCACCACCTTTCGAATCAGCTCTCTGGTGGTCAAATACAGCGCGTGGCAATTGCGCGAGCGCTTGTGAATAATCCCAGCCTTATCCTTGCAGATGAACCTACGGGAAATCTAGATTCTAAGACGGGAGAGATTGTACTTGGTACATTCGAGAAACTTAATAAAGAACAAGGGAGAACAATTATTATTGTGACACACGAGCTCGATATTGCTGCACATGCCGATCGTATTATTTCTTTGAAAGATGGTGTGATCGTTGAAGACACCAAAGCTCATAAAAAAAGGACATCTTCTCACTAAAACTTATGAAAACCTCTGATCTTTTTGAAGAAACCTATACTTCTCTTTCTGCAAACAAGGCGTGTTCGGGACTCACCGTGCTTGGTATCGTGATTGGTATTAGCTCTGTTATCGCTATGGTTTCAATCGGCCATGGGGCAAGCAGTCAGATCGCGTCAAGTATAGAGGGTCTTGGTTCGAACCTCCTTACTGTGTATCCCGGTGCTATTCAACCGGGGAGGGGTGTTGTTTCTTCTGGTCGTGGTTCCGGGGAGTCACTCAAAAATACAGATGTTGATGCATTAAGACAAATTAATGGCGTGGTGCATATTTCTCCTGAGCTTCAGAGGCGTTTTCAGGTTACTTCTCTTGTTGGTACTAATACGAATTCAACAGTTATTGGTGCTTTACCTGAGTATATACAAGTGCGTAACGTGTCGATTGCAAATGGGTCTTTTTTTTCAGATTCTCAAGAACGTAGTTTGGGAAGGGTTGTTGTATTGGGTCCTACGGTGGCATCTGATCTTTTTGGAGACAATGAACCCGTCGGAAGCACTGTGCGTATTCATAAAGTAAATTTTAAAGTTATTGGAGTTCTAGAGGCAAAAGGAGGTGCGGGTTTTTTTAATCCCGACGATACTCTTATTGTGCCTCTTTCAACAATGCAAAAAATTCTTGCGGGAAATGATTTTCTTTCCACTATCGCTATTAGTGTTCAAAGTAAAGAGCTTATGTCACAGGTTCAAGATGATGCAACATTTACGCTTGCCGAAAGACATCGTGTTGATCCTCAGAGTCCCGATTTTTCCATTGTTTCTCAGGCGGATATTTTAGGAACTCTTACAAAGGTAACCGATACGTTCACTCTTTTTCTTGCCGCGGTTGCTGGTATCTCACTTGTTGTGGGTGGTATTGGGATCATGAATATGATGCTTACGACCGTCACCGAACGTACGCGTGAGATAGGACTTCGAAAGGCAATTGGTGCAAAGCGGAATGATATCAATTTACAGTTTCTTAGTGAGGCAATTATGCTTACTTGTATTGGGGGAACAATTGGTGTGGTATTGGGGTGTGGCGTGTCGTTTGCGGTGAGTTATTTTGGTATTCTCCAAGCAAAAGTATCCTTGCTTTCTGTCCTTCTTGCCTTTGGTGTTTCCGCAGCAATTGGAATTATTTTTGGATATTATCCAGCAAGAAGGGCGGCGATGTTGAATCCAATAGAAGCCATTCGCTACGAATAGGGGGGCGCAGATGACACCACACCTCCTTCTCACCCGTTCGCCACTCCTGCGGTGGCTCACTCATTCGCAGATGCTTCGTTGTCAATCCAATTCATTATCATTCAGGATTGACAACACCCAGCTCCGCACCTGCGGAATGGTTCGAGGGAGGTATGGTGTCATCGGCTAGGTTAAGAGTAATTAATAATTTAAATATTAAGTAGTATGAATAAAAATGTTATGGTAGGGGTGGCTATCCTTCTTGTGGGAGGAGGTGCTTTTCATGGGGGCGTGAAGTATGCTGAAAATAATCGTGGTAATGGTGGTGGAGGTCGTGGGGCGTTTGGTCAGATGGGTAATGGGGGTCAGAGAGGTGTAGCGCGTGGGGGTGGTTTTACTACCGGAGAGGTAATTTCAAAAGACGATAAAAGTATCACGCTTAAACTTCGTGATGGGGGATCAAAAATAATTTTCTTTACTGAAAGTACAAAGGTAATGAAAAATACTGACGGCCCGCTTAAAGACATCGAAACAGGAACACAAATTTCAACAACAGGAAATGCAAATCAAGACGGTAGTGTAAATGCACAATCCATTCAGATCTTACCGATGCAATCAGCTAAGCAGTAGCAATAGAAACTTGAGAAGACGTCAACGAGGTGGTGCCTTCTTTTGTTAGTGCTGTTCGATAACTTCATACGTATTA
>JACRHX010000022.1 GCA_016211955.1 Parcubacteria group bacterium
ATACACAAGGTTGCTGCGCAACGATATTTAGATATCATAAGAGAGATAATGTAATATATAATCTATGGAAAAACAACTCGTTAGGCTTCATTTGGGGTGTGGTATGAATTATCTGGATGGGTATATCAACGTTGATCTTCCGCCCGATGAACAGACGGTGATGCATTCCAGGGCCGATATATATAAAGATATTCGTGAACTTGAGTATACAGACGGGTCAGTAGACGAAATTAGGAACCACCATCTGTTTGAGCATTTTACGCGACAGGAGGCTATCAAACTACTTTTGCAATGGAGAAGGTGGTTAAAGCCGGGGGGGTTGCTTTTTATAGAAACGCCTGACTTTGAAAACGGGGTAAAGGCATTCGTAAGGGCGAAATTGAATGAGAAGTTTAAGATTGCGAGGCATCTTTTTGGATCACAGGAGTCGGGTTGGGCGTTGCATAAAGATTTTTGGGGGGAGGAGAAGTTCCGGTTTGTATTAGGAAAACTTGGTTTTGAAAAAATCGTATGTGATTCAAGAGTATTACATACAAGCAGGGATTTGCCTGATAGATTTTCACGGATTGCAAAAAAGATACTTCCAGGAAGGGTTGATGTACTACACAACATAATTGTTAAAGCTTTTAGGTCGCCTTATGTGATTGATGAAATGCGTGTCGCGCGAGAAATACTTAAAATGTCGCTTCTCGGCAAAGAAGAGGAGATTTTGGAGGTATGGATGGACGAGTTCAAAAAGGTTTAGTGTCGGTTATTATTCCGACCTACAACGTCGCTTTGTTTTTGAAAGAGGCGGTTGATTCAGCGTTACAGCAAACATATCGTCCTTTTGAAATTATTATTGTAGATGATGGGTCTAAGGATGGAACGTCGGAAATTGTAACATTATATGGGGATCGTGTTCGCTATTTTGAGAAAAAGCACGAGGGGGTTTCTCTGGCACGGAACTTTGGTGTAACGCAGGCGTGTGGTGAGTTTATAGCATTCCTCGACGCAGATGACGTGTGGGATAAACATAAACTCGAAAGACAGGTTTCACTTTTTTCTGATGAGAGTATCGGATTGGTGTATACAGACATGGAGTTCTTTGGCGAGACGTTTCGGTACAAATTGTTTTCAGAGATGGCCTGTGGGATGTGGGCAGGCCATGTTGTACCACAACTTCTTCGTAGTAACTTTATAGGGACGTCGTCTGTCATTGTGAAGCGTATTCTCTTTGAAGGTGTTGGTGGTTTTCCACACGGTGTTGCGATAGGGGAGGATTATAGAACGTGGCTCAAGATTGCTTTAAAGTCAAAGATAGAGCCGATACGAGAATCTCTAGTGCGTTATAGGATTCATGGAAATCAAGCATCAAAAGACAGGAAAAAGAGTTATAAGGCACTCATTGATATCTATGCCACCCTTTTAAAAGACAGAGATTTTATTAAGTATCGGTTCATCATTTTTTTAAAATACATGGAATACAAAGTGAAATTATTTGTGTTAGAATTTCTGAAACGCTAATAGCTAACCGACTACCGTTTACAGCCCAATAATCCTGCAGCCAGTTGGCAGTAGTCTATTAGCGGTAAGCACATCAAACTATGCGCATTCTTTACATAGGCATGAAATACGATTATGGCGACCCTAAAAGAGGGTTTAGTTTTGAACACTATAATTTTTATGAATCACTTGTTGCGATGGATGATGGAAGACATGAAATCATGTATTTCCCTTTTGATGAAATAATGAATGAGGTGGGAAGAGACGAGATGAATAGAAGGTTGTTGGATGTGGTGAAGCAAGAAAAACCCGTGTTGTGTTTTTTTTTCCTATTCACTGACGAGATTGAAGAGAGAACAATACAAACAATCACTGAAAAAAGCGGAGCGACGACATTTAACTGGTTTGCAGACGACCATTGGCGATTCGATAATTTTTCAAAGTTTTATGCGCCTTATTTCCATTATGTTTCCACGACTGATTCTCTGGCGCCAGGGAAGTATAGAAAAATTGGATATAAGAATGTCATTAAGTCACAGTGGGCGTGCAACGATCAGACATACAAACCCGTAGTAGATGCGATATTAAAGTACGATGTGACGTTTGTGGGGCAGCCCCATAGTGATCGAAAGATGGTTGCTGAAAAGATTAAGAGCGCGGGCATACATCTTCAGTGTTGGGGAAATGGATGGCCAGAGGGGAGGGCGAGTCAGGAGGAGATGATTCGTATTTTTTCAGAAAGTCGCATTAACCTTAACCTGACTAAGGGGTCGGGCGCGATTGATATAAAACAGATAGCAAAGATTTTTTTAAATCGAAGGACAGATAATTCTTATGGCGTACAGAGCCCAACTATGTGGGTTAATAACGCAAAGTCGTTGTGGAACAAACGGCGCGAGCAAATAAAGGGGAGAAATTTTGAAATACCAGGATGCGGAGGGTTTCTTTTAACAGCAGACGCAGATAATCTCGGAGATTATTATATTGATGGGAAAGAAATTGTAATTTTTAAAGGTGTACCGGATCTCATTGAAAAGGCGAGGTATTATCTTAAACACGAAGACGAACGAGCGAGGATTGCTGTGGCTGGCTATGAACGTACCGTTCGTGAACATACCTATAAAAAGAGGTTTCAGGAGTTACTCAGGGCGATGAAATTAAAAAGCTAACCGCCAACAGACTACGGACTACAGCCCTTTGGGTACCGGTTGCGGTAAGCGGTAGTCGGTAAGCTGTTTGCAATAATTATATGTATTTTCGTTTTGAAAAACTGGAGATTTGGCAGGAAGCGAGGAAGTTTTCTTCGCAAATATATTTAATAACTAAAAAATTTCCTTCTAATGAACAATTTGGACTGACAAGTCAATTGCGTCGAGCCGTTGTTTCCATTGCACTTAATATTGCAGAAGGAAGTGATAAAAAATCAGATAAGGACTTCACCCGCTTTTTAAAAATAGCTATTGGTTCACTTGAAGAAGTAGTTACGGCACTCTATATTAGTAAGGATCAGGAATATCTTTCGGAGAAAGATTTTAATGATTTTTATGAACAAAGCCACAAGCTTTGTGCGAAAATAAATGCTCTTATTAGAACGTTAAGCAGTGGTCGGTAGTCTGTAAGCCATATGCATATATTATTTACTGTAGAATTTTATGAGCCACGGAAGGGGGGTGCAGAAGAAGTTGTCCGCCAGTTGGCAGAACGTCTGGTTGGGCGTGGTCATGTCGTAACTGTGGCAACCTCGGTGGTTTCTGAACGTATAGAAAAAACAATTCATGGTGTTGTCATTCGTGAGTTTCAGCTCTCAGGAAATAGCGTGAAAGGCGTGAAGGGTACCGGGGAGGAACAAAAACGATACCAGGATTTTCTTATTTCCGGTGATTTTGATGTAATGGTAAATTATGCCGCACAAATTTGGTGTACGGATTTAGCCTTTCTTATTCTCGAGAGGATAAAAGCAAAAAAAGTTTTTATTCCATGCGGATATTCTCGACTTCGTTCGTCAGCTTATAAAACATATTTTGATGCGCTTCCTGGATATTTGAAGCTATATGATACGTTGGTCTATATGTCTTCAAATTACCAGGATTATATTTTTGGTGAGCAGTATGGATGTGCAGATAAGGCGGTGGTAATTCCCAATGGAGCGGGTGAGGAATTTTTGCACGATTCTTTGGGTTTTAAAAAGAAGTATGGTATTACAACGCCTAAAATGGCAATCACTGTTGCAAACCACTATTTTGCAAAAGGGCATTTGTTCGTTATTAATGCATTTAAGAAAATGCGGCGAGATGATACGACGCTTGTAATTATAGGAGAGCGTCTGTCGAGTCGTTCGTGGTATAGTTGTTACCTGATGTGTAAGTTAAATACGTTCTTAAATCCACACATTAAGGTTTTACAGAATATTCCACGAGAATGGGTGGTATCGGCGTATCAGGAGGCGGATCTCTTTTTGTTTGGATCTCAGATTGAATGTGCACCGCTTGTGATGTATGAGGCCTTTGCGTCGAAGACGCCATTTATTACCACCGAGGTTGGAAATATAAGAGATCATGAAGAGATGATTAAAATTGTGAAAACTTCACATGAGATGGCGCGAATCAGTAATTATCTTTTGGACAATGAAGCAGAGAGGAAGAGTGTTGCAGAAAAAGCACATCAATTGTGGCAGGCGTACCATACGTGGGAACGCATCGTCGAGCAATACGAAGATATGGTATATAAATTAGTATAAATAAAAAGCTAACCGCCAACAGACTACGGACTACAGCCCCTTGGGTACCGGTTGCGGTAAGCGGTAGTCGGTAAGCTGTTTGCTAGCATATGAATATTCCAAAAGTTTCTATTTTATTACCGACACACAACGGTGCGAAATGGATTGGAGGCGCAATAGAAAGTGTGCTTGGTCAGTCATTTTCCGATTTTGAACTCATTGTGATCGATGATGCGTCAAAAGATACTGTTGCCGATATTATAAAAAAATACGTCACTAAGGATCAGCGCGTGGTGTACACGAAAAATGAAATAAATCTAGGTATTCAAAAAACCCTGAACAAAGGTTCGGGGCTTGCAAAGGGAATTTATATTGCACGCATCGATGACGACGATACGTGGTCAGAAAAAGATAAACTTACTATGCAGGTTGATTTTCTAGATACCAATATTGATTATGTTCTTGTGGGGACGGGAACAGTTGTTGTGAACGAAAAGGGAGAGGAATTATTTCGGTTTTTGTCTCCAGAAACCGATGGAGATGTTCGGAGGAAGATATTGTTTCGAAACTGTTTTACCCATTCAAGCGTGATGTTTCGAAAGAGAGAAGCGCTTGAGTTAGGTGGATATGGTGAAGATGAAGTCACGAGGCACGTGGAGGATTATGAGTTGTGGCTCCGACTGGGGTCGATAGGAAAATTAGGGAATATTCAGTCCTATGCAGTACGTTTTACCATGCGGGAGGGGGCAATCAGTGCACGGCATAAAAAAACACAACTTATAAATTCAGTTTCCCTTATAACAATGCACAAGAATTATTATCATTCCTACTTACCGGCTTTAGTATTCGCACATTGTCGTTGTTTTGGGTATTCAATTGTCACACAACTACCCCAATCTTTTCAGGGTATGATATTCGGAATGTATAAAAAATTGTAATATTATAGGTATGGCTTTTGATGGGCTCAGGCACTACCAGCATAAAGTAATTGGATGGTTTTTGTAATTCCGTTTTGAAGTTTTACTGTTGGTTTCCAACCGATGGTGTTGTTGGCTTTTTTTGCATCGAGTGCAATGCGGAGAACTTCACCATTGCGGTGGGGAAGGTAAGATGGAATTCCTTTGAATTTTGTTGCTTTCGCAACAGTGTTAAAGATTTTTTGATCTTCTGTTTCTTCTCCGCACCCGATGTTGATAGTTGTATCTTTACCCTTCGCTAGTGCTAAGGTATTTGCTCGCACAATATCTTCAACATAGACATAGTCGCGGGTTTTTTTACCATCACCAAAAATAGTTGGGGAGACATTTTTTTTCATAAGTGCTCCGAAGATTGCCACAACGCCTGCTTCACCTTTTGGATTTTGGCGTGGACCATAGACATTTGCATAACGAAAAATAAGATAATCGAAGTTGTTATTATTGGCGTAGTATTTTATTGTTTTTTCCGCGAGGAGTTTTGAGAGACCATAGGGAGAGGATGGATTTGTTTTAGTTGTTTCTGGAACCGGTGCATTAAAGGGTCCTGTTCCATATATCGCACCACCCGTTGAAGCAAAGATAAATTTTTTGATGTTATATTCCCCACCAAGGAGGAGAAGGTTTGTTGTTCCCAATACATTGACTTCGAGAGTGGGAATTGGATTTTTAATAGACTCTGTTACCACTGCAATTGCTGCATGGTGGTTGATGATTCGTGGTTGTTCTTTTTTAAAGATTTTTCGTAGCGCCTCGAGGTCTCGTATGTCTGCTTTGTAAAACTTTGCTTCTTTGTTTACGTTTTTTCTAAAACCAGTTGCGAGATTATCAATAACAGTTACTTTATGTCCTTTTTTGATATAGGCATCGACGATGTGACTTGCGATAAAACCGGCCCCACCCGTGACGAGTATATTCATAAATTTGCAAATTGCTTACCGACTACGGACAACAGCTCGTTTTATTTTAGCGCCTGCTGTATCCAGTAGTCTGTTAGCGGTATGTTTTTTATTTTACTTTGGTAAATAATAATTTGATTGTTTTTACAATGATAAGGAGATCGAGAACGAGAGATCTATTTTTGATATAGAAGAGGTCGTACTGGAGTTTTTGATGGGCATCTTCAATAGAAGAGCCATAGCGGTAACTGATTTGTGCCCATCCTGTAACGCCCGGTTTTACAATGTGGCGTACTTCGTAGTAGGGAATTTGTTTTCTTAGAATTTTGATAAATTCAGGACGTTCTGGTCGTGGACCAACAAATGCAACATCTCCCTTAAGTATATTGATAAGTTGTGGGAGTTCATCGAGATGGGTAGCACGAAGGAGGGCACCGAAGGGGGTTGCGCGCACGTCTTTGGGGCTGGACCATTGTGGACCATCCTTTTCTGCGGTGATAGGCATCGTTCTAAATTTGTAGATAGAGAATCGCCTTTCATCTTTTCCTATTCTTGTTTGTGTATAGAAGATAGGGCCGCGTGAACTAAGTTTAATAATAAGTCCAATAAGAATCATGAAGGGAAAAAACGCAATAAGAAGGAGAGTTGCAAATCCATATGAAATAGGCAGTTTTATTATTTCATACACGCGTTGATTTCTTGTAATGTTGGTGAGAATCCAGAGACGTTCTGTGTGCGCAACAGGTAATTTTTGCATGATAGCCTCGTAGGCGGCAGTGAGACCAAGCACCTCGACGCCATGCAAGACGTTTCGATAGACTTCGCGTATAAATTTGTCATCATCTCGTATACTTTCCGTAATAATAATAGCGCCAATATCGTGCTCTTCAATAAGACGTGAAAGCGATCGTGTTGTCTCCTCTGTTATCTCCTTTATACGCAGGCGTATTTCATAGCCTAATTGTGGATTGTCGGTGATAAATGTAACGAGCTCATCCACCTCACTATCTTGACCTACCATAAGTACCTTTTTCTCTGGTTTTTTAGTCCAGGTATTAAACATCCATCGCCACAGGGTTTCTGCGCTTGCGAAGATGACTACGAAAATGGCGAGATTTGTTTTCGGAGAAATTTTAAAATAGGGGACAAGATAAAAAAGAACTATTGCGATGAGGGAACCTGCGAAGATGGAGATAATAACTTGATTGATGAGTTCCAGTGTGTTTTTGAGATTTTTAAGGTCATAAAGGCCTGCAATATAAAAGATGCTGATCCAGATCGCGAAGATGATTGCAAAAGGACCAGCGTGTGCATGCCACAAATAGGTATTAATATGCCCATAGCGAAGAAAAAGTGTTGTAATGAGGCAGCCATAGAGAATGAGGATGTCACCGATAAGAACACAATATTGTTTAAGTGATATGTTCATGTGAGTTGGTTATGTATTTGATGTATACAACGTAATACCCTATAAAATTTATTACCTGAGAGGTGACATTTGCGACCGCTGCCCCCTCAATACCAAGCTTGTCAATAAAAAGAAAGTTGAGCAAGAGGTTGACACTGGTGCCGATAATAAGAAATGGCACCATTTTGCTCTGATGATTGCGGACAAGAAGGGCGTATCCTAGTATCGTAGAGATATAAACAAAAGGGACGCTCACTACAAGTATTTGAAATACACGTATGGAGGGTGTGTATGTATTGCCAAAAAGGAGAGGAATTATGTGGGGCGCGATAAAAAATGAGACAACGCCGACTCCTATACTTACTACTACTTCTATCTGTAAAAAAGAACGTAGTGTTGTAATGAAATCCTTTTTTGAGGTGGAGGCACTATGAGAGAGAAGAGGGA
This sequence comes from Parcubacteria group bacterium, assembly GCA_016211955.1. GTDB lineage: Bacteria > Patescibacteriota > Minisyncoccia > UBA6257 > JACRHW01 > JACRHW01. Next base: position 7,930 of record JACRHX010000022.1, read on the forward strand.
GATAAGCTGTTGCAATAAGACCTGCGCCCACATAGAGAAGTTGTGTAAGTTTCATAGATGCCGCGTAGAGACCGACGGAAATTGTATCGCGAAGTGTTCCAATAATAATTGTGTCGGCATAGAGAAGAATGGTGATGCATGCGGTTGCGATCCCGAGAGGAAGACTCTCGTGTATGACGCGTTGAAGCACAGTGCTGTCATGATAAAATTTTAGTGTGTGGTACCACGCACGTACATCAGGGAGTGTAATCAAAAGTCCCACAGATGATCCTAAGATATATGCACAGGCAAGGATGAATACAGAGGGAGAGAGAACGAGTCCGATAACACTGATTGCACAAGTGACGCTATTTACAATTGTTTGGTTCATGGCATCAATATCCATTCTGTTTTTTCCACGCGCAAAAGAAAGGTGGAAGTCGCGGAGGGTATCAACAATCGATGACGCACCAAGGATGATAAGAAGTTTCCTAACGAGCGAGGATGGAGTAAATAATGGTCCAATGAAAAAGAGAGCGAGAGCGCTTATAAAGAGTAGGCATATTTTTACGATAAAAAGGGCGGAGAGATAGTGTGGATTTTTCGATTCGCCTTTTGCAACCTCTCGCAGGAGAAGCATATCGAGCCCAAAATCATTTACAAGCATGAATGTGGCGGCAATACTGAGAGCAAGACTAAAAGAACCAAAAAGTTCAGTTCCTAGGGTGCGAGCAGCGATAATAACTACAACGCCTTTGATGAGACGGCTTATAATCTGACCTGTCACGAGCCATTTAATATTGTTCCACACGATTTTCATGGTAGATTGATATTATTGTAGCATTTCTTAGTTTTGGTATAATAAGTTTAAAAGCTAACCGCTAATAGACTACGGACTACAGCTTCCTTTGGTATAGGTTGCGATAAGCAGTAGTCAATAAGCTGTTTGCAAGTTTATGCAGGATTTTTTGAGTAATACATCTTTGGTTTTAGGAAATGTTTCGTTGGAGTCATTTTATCAGCTTCTCCTTGCTGCGCTTTTAGGAGGCATGCTTGGAGCTGAACGAGAGCTTGTGCATAAGCCTGCAGGGGTACGGACGTATTCTTTGGTGGGGATGGGTGCTGCACTTTTCACTATTCTTTCTGTAGATGGGTTCAAGGGTGTTGTTGGTGGAGTAGTAGATCCAACACGTATTGCTGCACAGGTGGTGGTAGGGGTTGGTTTTCTTGGAGCAGGAATGATCTATTCTCGAGGAGATAAGGTACAAGGAATCACCACAGCCGCAGGCATTTGGGTAGCGGCAGCAATAGGGATGACGATTGGTCTTAAACTTTATGCCCTTGGACTTTTTGCGGCAATACTTTCTCTCATTATTCTTATTGTATTTTGGGTGATTGAGGAGCGTGTTATTAAATCAAGAAAGTCATGGCGTCACCATACCCACTATAACGATGTATAAGAATTATCTTGTAGCAAGCACATTACTTCTCGGGACGATCATTGGGGCAGGTATTTTTACCTTGCCTCAAGTGTTTTTTAAGACAGGGCTGCTTATTGGTCTTTTGTATCTTTCTGTTTTTGGGATTTTGACCGCATACATCCATTTGATGTATGCGGAAGTTATCTTACGTACTAAGGGGGAGCATGAGCTTGCCGGATATACCGAGCATTATCTTGGCGCATCAATAGGAAGAGTTGTGAAGGTTACGCAAGTGCTTGGGAATGCGGGGACGCTTATTGCGTATCAGATCTTTGGTTCCGAATTTCTTCGTCTTATTATTCCCGTACTTCCTCAATATTCGGAGTCGGTACTGTTTTGGGCGTTGGGGGGTGTTGGGGTGGTGTTTGGTGTGAGTGTTATTGCAAAGGGGGAAATTTTTACGAACGGATTTATGTTTCTTATTGTGATAGCAATGCTTGTTATGGGGTTGCCCTATCTCGGTACGCTTACGTGGCAGAAGGAGATCGCAGAACCATTTTTGCCATATGGGGTGGTTCTTTATGCGCTCATTGGACAGCAGGCGGTGAGAGAAGTCATCTCATATCTTCGGAAGAAAAAAACACCGGTTCGCCCAATAGCCTTTATATTTGCATCTTTTTTTTCGGTTTTGTTCTGTGCAATATTTGTACTCGCTACGATTCTTCTCTACCGTGGCGCGGAGCCCTCTCTTAGTGTATTTGGTCCTCTCGTTTCCTACCTTCCTATTATCGGGCTTCTTGGTGGACTTTTGGGGTTTGCAAACATGCTTGATTCTGCTTGGACGATGGGAACCTACTTCAAAGGCGTTCTCATAAATGACTTAAAACTTCATAAATTAATTGCAATTTTTTTGGTGCTTATCGTTCCACTCTTTGGAAGCATCTTTTTGCAAGGAAAACTGTTGTGGCTTTTGGAAATACTCGGAGGAGTTTTTATTGGTTTTGAGGTTCTTATTATTCTTTTTCTTTGGAAAAGAGCAAGAGAAGTATCTGGGGAGGAGGGGGGCATCCCCGATTTTTCCTTATCATTTTCTCCTTTGTTTTTTTGGATTATTGTGATATTTTTTGCAACTGGTTTTATATATAAATTGATACATATAATATGATGAGTATTTTTTCCCGTCGACGTTTGGAAGAATCATTGTTTTACGTCCTTCTTGTGTTTATCCCTTTTGGGATTAAGAAAGTAGAGGCAATTTTTGTATATCCGTGGGGGAGTAAGCCTATTTTTCTCTACATGATTGATATTGCGATTCTTTTTCTTTTTCTTTTTTGGTATTTGCGAAAGGGGTGGCGCGATATAGTGTTTTCATCAAGTACAAAGGCACTTCTTCTTTTTAGCAGTAGTGCAATTCTATCTTTAGTATTTGCCTTCCATAGGGGTCTTGGAGCATATACATTATTACATCTTTTATATGGTGTATTTCTTTTTTTCTACCTTTCCACACACCCGTTTTTGAAACAAGAAGTTGCGTTTCGTGCGATTCTTGTTGGTGTTGCGCTTCAGACCATCGTTGGTCTTTTACAATTTCAGGCACAGAAGAGTATTGGTATTTCGTATCTGGGAGAGACGTTTTTTGGCGCACATATCCCTGGTACCGCGACATTTTATTTTGGGGCTGAAAAATTAGTGCGTGTACCGGGAACATTTTTGCATCCCAACATATTGGGCGCGTTTCTTCTTATGGGTTCGCTTCTCACTCTTTATTTTTTCTTGAGGGGTAAAAAGATTTTTTCTTTTTTTGGGTGGTCGTTTTTGTATTATAGTATCAATCTTCTCTTATTGCTTACCTTTTCTCGATCGAGTATTACTACGGTATCACTCCTTACGCTTATATATTGCGCTGTTTCTTATAGAACATATCACGCAAAGATACTTCGAGTATTTTTAATATGGTTTTTTGTTCTCCTTACGCTTTGGAGTATGTTTGGCAATGTGCTTAAGGCGCGTTTTGAAAACTCTTTTAATGAGCTCTCCTATAAACATCGTGTTATTTATAATGAGATAGGAGTGCGAGTTATTAAGGAACATCCATTATTTGGGGTGGGGATTGGAAATTTTACAGACTATGCGTTTAGAGAAAAATTGTATCAGGCGCGCCAACTTTCTTTTTCTTTTTTATATCAACCCATACACAATCTTTATCTTCTTATTACTGCAGAGATAGGGGTGCTAGGATTTCTTGCCTTCTTCATTTTCCTTATTCTTTTGTTTAAAACGCGCATGTACGAAGTTTTTATTGATGAAAGAGTATTGGTTCTTTCTTGTATAATGGGAGGATTTTTGATTCTTGGTCTCGCTGATCATTATTTTTGGGATCTTGAACAGGGGATTGTGATGTTCTGGCTAATAGTAGGGCTGTTTAATTATAAGGAAAATTAGTTTTTGTTTGTGTCAAGATTTACTTTGCACGTAGCGTAGATACTATTATAGATAGTACTTTGTCATGCCAGAGGCAGATCCGCCTTTGGCGGAAAAAAGGAGGGGAAGCGTCATGGAAGGTTTTGATGAATTTATTGAACGTGACAAGGAGCGCAAGCGTAAGCAGAGAGCAGAGCATAGAGAGATTACATTGCGTGAATATCTTAAACTTGTCGCGGAAGATCCCGCCATCGCGCAGGGTTCTCCAGCGCGTATTCATGAAATTATTATGGATGCAGGAGTTGTAGAGCTTCCTGAGAATGAACGCGTTGATGGTATCGAGGTAAGTTACCTTTTGTTTGATGGAGAACTTTTTGGTATCAGAAAGACGATTTACGAAATTGTGCGTCATTTTATTGTTGGTGCAAGTCGAGGTTCAACGTCTAAACAGATTCTTGCGCTTATTGGTCCGCCCGCAAGTGGAAAGTCTACTATTGTACGTATTCTGAAACAGGCGCTCGAGCACTATAGCAGGCGTCCTTTGTTTATGGTCAAGGGGTGTCCAAGGCACGAAGAACCACTTCATCTTTTGCCACGATATACGCGTGATGAGATTGCCCTGCAAAAAGAAGAGTGTCCTGAATATCCAACGTGTATGGGTAAGCATTTTCATCTTGGTATTAAGATCAAGGGGGACCTTTGCCCCCCCTGTCGAAATCTTCTGAATGAATTCAAGGATAGTGAAACAGGGGAGGTGCGCTGGTGGGATATCCCCGTTGAGACGTTTTCATTTTCTGCTCGTGCGCGCAGGGGCATCGGTTCATTCGAGCCTTCTGATGAGAAGTCGTCTGACATCACAGCGCTTACAGGCAAGGAGAACATTAACGTTACGGCGCGTTTTGGGTATGATCATCCGCACTCGTATGAGTTGAGTGGAGAGATTCCTGCTTCTGAGCGTGGTATTTGTGAAGGGCGAGAAATTTTTTCATGTCAACCAGATATTCTCGAGGTATTTATTAGCCTTGCAGAAGAAGAGGAAATTAAGATAACGGGATCTACCTTTCCGCACATTTCTGTTGATGTGGTGGTTGTTGGTCACGCCAATCCCACTGTCTTTAAGGAGTTCAATGCAAACAAGAAATATGAAGGACTTCACAATCGGTTTTACATTGTTGATGTTCCCTATCCTCTTCGCGTAAAAGATGAGGTGCGTGTCTATCGAAAACTCATTGAACGAAACAGCGACTTTGTGAAGTTGAGAAAATGTCATATTGCTCCTGGCACACTCGAGCTTGCTGCTATGTTTGCGGTTGCTACGCGGCTTGTACAGTCGAAGGTGGTTGATACCATGACAAAGATTAAGGTGTATAATGGTGATCGCGCGCTTACTGAACTTGAGTTGAAGGATAAGCAGCCTATTGATATACGACAATTGCGTGAAGAAGGACAAAGCGCCTCTGATCGTGCAAAACGAGAAGGGATGTTTGGGGTAAGCTCTCGTGACGTGCTTGCGGCTTTGAATACCGCGCTTGCAGAACAGGCAGGAAGAAATGGTTGCCTTACACCATTGCGTGCTATTAAGGCGCTTCGCGAGGTGTTTAATCATCGTATGGGTATCAGTCCAGAAGACACTGAACGCTTCAAGATTCTTCTCTCGGTTGGAGAAGGTGGAACGGTAATGCAGGAATATAAGGACTATGTTGTAAAGAATGTTAGCAAGGCGTTTCTTCATGCATACGATGATCTCAAAAAGGAACTTTTTTGGCAGTATGTGCGAGAGATTGAACTCGAGAGAAGCCAGAAGAGGAAATTTGTGCGTGGACAGACTCTGAACGTTCAGAGGGATGAACTTACGGGTAAACCAAAAGAACCGGACACCAAACTTATTCGTTCTGTTGATCAACATATGGGGATTTCGGAGAACGAAGCAGCGGTGTTTCACGGAGAAATTCTTGAGTACAAGGCGAGTGATCCTGATTTCGGTCCGGACTCATATACGCCTCTTATGTTTGGAATTGAGAAAAAGCTTCTTGCTGATTGCAGCCAGATGCTTACTGTGGTACTTGCGACGGATAAGCCAAAGGGCGAAGAAGAAAAGAAACGTACGGATGATTTACTGAAAGCTCTTGAAGAGAGTGGGCATTGTCCCACATGCGCCAAGGAATCGGTCGAAAAAGCTCGTGAATTTATTAAGCGATAAGTCTCATGCCTCGTCAATTTTGACGGGGTTTTTTTATTGCGAGATGATGAGTGCAGTATCTTGAAAAACAACCCTCCTTCGCGTAAAGCTATGGAGGGCAAGGGAGGAAAAGAGATATGTCTATTTCTGTTCCAGAACCTACCTCAGAGCGTGGTAAGGGTGACGCAAAACGTCACAGAGATAAACAGAAAGAAGTATTGAAGGAAAATCTCCCCAAGGTTATTGCGGAGGAGTCTATTATTACGGGTGGAAGTGGGAAAATAAGAGTTCCTATTCGAAGACTTACCATTCCCGATTTTCGTCCCGGGAAGAGTGATGGCGGGAGCGCGGGAGTTGGTCAGGGAGATGGAGATGAGGGCGAGGTACTTGGAAAACGTCCTGGAAAGGGCAAACCTGGGCAGGCAGGAGAAGAGGCGGGAGAAGATTATATTGATACCGAGGTAGACATCGCCGAAATTATTGAACTTGTTTTTGAAGACTTAGGACTTCCTAAGCTGGAGGAAAAGCAGGTAAAGGAGCTTATTGTTGAGTTGGGATGGAAAATTCGTGGTACCGCAAGGGGTGGTCCATGGGCACTGCTTAATGCAAAACGTACGGCACAAGAGGGTGTGAAACGTTTTTGGTTTTTGCTTGAAGCGCTAAAAGACGAGACTAAATTTTCTGATCTCATCTGCTTCAGCGCTCTTAAAAAGGCAGAGGGAATTTTTGATGAGGCATTAGTATTGCTTAAAAATGTTGATAGTCTTCCCGTGGAAAACGAAGTGATAGCATTTCCTATTTTTCATACCGACGATTTCCGATTTCATAAGATTCAATCCGATACCCAGTATCAATCGCAGGCAGTTCTTATTGCAATGATGGATGTATCAGGATCGATGTCGACTGAGAAAAAATATCTTGCGCGTTCAATGCTTTTTTGGCTTGTTCAATTTCTACGAAAAATTTATGAGAAAGTTGTTATCCGTTTTATTATCCATCACACCGAGGCGAAGATTGTTGAAGAGGATGTGTTTTTTAAGACGGGTGAGTCGGGTGGCACAAACTGTTATAGCGCTTATGAACTTGCCGGATCTCTTATCGATACCGAATATCCTCTTGCGCAGTGGAATGTATACGCATGGCATTTTTCTGATGGTGAAGATTTTGATACGAATCGTACTGTTGAAGAGCTCAAAAAACTATTTGCGCGAAACATCAACATGTTTGGATATGGTGAGATTCGAGTGGGGGAGTTTTGGAGGCTTTTGCATTCCGGAACAGACAGTCAGTTATTCAAGGCGTTTAGCGGCGCCTTTATGGTTGAAAAAACAGAAGAAGAGGGTGTACGTGTATTAACAGGGAAAAGTGATCCCTTTCTTGGAGTAGTTGTTACGCAAAAAGAGCATATTTTCCCTGCGATCAAACAATTCTTAACGAAAGACAGGTGGACGACCAATGCCTAAACCACTCGATGTTGAACGTCTAAGAAAAATTGAAAAACGTATTCATGAGATAGCGCAGGAGTGGGGATTTTTAACAACAGATATTCAGTTTGAAATCGTTGGTGCGCAAAAGATGCTTGAGGGTATGGCATACATGTTTCCTGTCAATTTTTCTCACTGGTCATTCGGACGAGACTATGAGACACATCGCACTATCTATAATCATACAGGATCAGGAATTCCTTACGAGACCGTGTGGAATTTTACTCCACCTGTAGCATTGCTTGTTGAGACAAATCCATTTGCTTTGAATACGATTATCATTGGGCATGTATACGGACATGTTGATTTTTTCTTAGGAAGTAAAATTTTGCAGATTGGTCGTTCGTTTTCTGACATTGCGGATGAGGCGTATTATGCGGCAGAGCGTTTTCGCGAGTATGAGGTGCAGCACGGTAAGGATGAGGTAGAAAAAATTATTGATGCGGGTATGGCGATCTTGTGGCAGCAGCATCCTGATATTTTTATGGAAGAGGAGCTTGATGAAGATGCCGCTCGTGACAGACTCCTTACTATGGAGCGCGAAAAGGCGCGCCCTAGCAATGATGTCGCATCTCAATTTAGACAGAGCAATGTGGGAGATGAGCTGCTCAAGAAGAAGCTTAAATATTTAGCGGAACGAGTTCCTCCGGAGCCTATTTATGACCTTCTTGGATATATCACTCGCTATTCACCCATACTCAAGCCACACCATAGGGACATATTGACGGTAATGCGTAATCAGGGAAGAAGTCTTGCGCCTCAACGAAAAACGAAGCTTCTCAATGAAGGATGGGCCACGTATTGGCACGTGAGATTTATGCGGCGCCTTTTTAAAGAGGGGCTTTTGACTGCGGACGAGCACGGTATCTTTGACGATTTCCACTCTGGAGTTACGAGAGAGAATAGGGTTGGTTTTAACTGGTATCGTATTGGTCTCGCATTGTTCGAATACATCGAAGAGAAATATGATAAGGGTCGTTTTGGTAAAGAATATGACGCCTGTGAGGATCCTG
>JACRHX010000021.1 GCA_016211955.1 Parcubacteria group bacterium
AAGAGCAAGGAGTATTTTTCTGTGGTGGCGCGAGCGTTAGCGAGCAACGGCGGGGCTGGCTTCCTTAGTGGGGGTATTCCTCAAAGAATGTTCGAACTTCGTCCAAAAAACACCGCCAAGAATGATGATTGCCACAGTATTAAACGGTTAAGTTGTTCTCAGATCTGATATTTACAGTCTTTTGTAGAGTTCTTTCAAACATCGCCGTTGCGGTAGCGATGACGACAGAAATAAAGGTGGTCAAAATACCTATAGCGATAAAGCCAGCCGGATCATCATTTTTATCATGAGATGTCACTATGAATAGTACTGCCACCACAATTGAGACGCTTAATATGATTGCGCAATACTTTATAGTTCTCAAAGCCTTCACGGAGCTTAGTGAGAATACTTTATTTTGCTGGATGTATCCAAGTAATTTAAATGCCTGATACAACGCAACAAAAAATGCGATAGATACTACATATCCATATATGATGAACGGATCAGAGTAAATGCTAAACAGGTCTAAGTTCACAGCTCTCCCCTCAGTCAGAGGAAATCTGATCATGATGGCAATCACCATGATGCCGATAAGCACAATTACTGCTCTTAGGAACAAAATTATAGTTTGGTTCATGGAACGGTTGTTATTGTGATAATTATAGCGTGATTTATTGCTTATCGAAAGAAAGAATTCCAGGAGTGATTTTAATAAGAATTGTCTTTGAAGTATACAGATAAATAAATTGAATTTTTATTAAAAACCACATGACAAGATGTGGTTTTTGGTTATATGATAAAAGTATTATGGACACACAACGAGTGACAATTATTACGGGGGGTGGAAAAGGGATTGGAAGAGCAATTGCTCTACGTATGGCTAATAAGACTAATATTGTTATTGTGGGGAGAAACGAAGAAGAACTTTTAGCTACCAAAAAGGAGATAGAAAACACAGGAGGAAATGTAGAATATGTTGCAGGAGATGTTGCAGACCCAAAAACTGCTGCAAAAACTATGGTGCGCACACAAGAAAAGGGATGGGTAGTGGCAAATCTTGTTTGTAACGCGGGGATTGGAAAGGGAGGACCAACAGCAACCCTTGATTCAAGTCTTTGGCACGAGATTATGGAGGTTAATCTGGATGGGAGTTTTTATTTTATTCAGGCGTGCCTCCCTCTCATGTTAGAACAAAAATATGGTGTCATTTGTATTATGGGAAGCATGGCAAGTATTAAAGGATATAAGAACAATGCGGCTTATGTGGCAAGTAAACATGCGCTTCTCGGACTTGCACGAACACTTGCTGTTGAGTATGGAAAATATGGTATCGTTACTGTGCCTTTGTGTCCAGGATTTGTGATGACAGAGATGACTGAACGGAGCATTCACGGACTCATGAAACGAAAAAACATCTCTTTTGAAGAGGCAGAAAAAATAATTGCAGAGGTGAATCCTCAGCATCGTATTATTTCTCAAGAAGAAATCGCGGAAATGGTAGCTTTTGTCTGTGAAAACAAGGTTCCCTCATTAAGTGGAAATCCTCTCATTTTGAGTGGTGGCGAATAATCATGAAACCGATTTCGCATACATTAGCATCTATTATTACGTGGCTTGATACCACCGCACCAAAAGGAAAAGGGTTTCTGGTTCCTATAAGTGGCGGGTCTGACAGTGCTCTTTGTTTTTGGCTTTGTAGTAAGGCAAGACCAGAAATAACCAAGGGAATTTTTAGTGGAAATACATTGCGCTCACAAGAATGGTTTGAGTCTGTCGGAAATATCATCTATATTCCCTCCCCCGCAAACACCACAAGTCCAGAAACGATGCGATGGGCACTTTTTTTAGAACAGGCATTACAACACAAACAAATTCTTGTGGGATCGCGCAACAGAACAGAAGATGTGCTCGGAACTTATAGTCTTGCAAGCCGAATTGCAGTATATTTTCCCATTGTTCATCTCTGGAAAAGTGAAATCTTAAATTTATGTAAGGAAATTGGAGTGCCCGAAGAGGTCCTTATTTCAAGCAAAAGAGCCGATCCAGAATGTGGAAGACCCCAAGAACTTGCAGACATACCCACAGAATTGATAGATAAGTTTGCACAGACAAAAACAAATGAACTCACCGATTCCTTATTGGATGCACTTGATGTCGCTCAAAAAAAATACCTCGAATCACTGTATCAATCCAATCTTTTCAAAAGCCATCTCCCAGAAAGGGGGTTTTGAGAAAATGTTTTAGGACTTTTTGGAGATATTCCTCTTTGCCCCCCTTTTTTTCGATACTCTTTCTGTACAAAATGTCCGCTGTTATTTTTGCAGTTGAGGTGAAGAGGATCAATTGTGAGGAGATGTTGATAGGGTATAAAATATTTGCGCCACAGAAGGATGGATTGGGTCAACCTTTTTTGATGTATTTCCTTCGTGTACAATAAAAAAGTCGTTTGAGAGTATTACTCATTAATTTTTTATGGATAAATCAACACTTATTACACTTCTTGCTCTTATTTTTGTTGGGTGTGGCATGTACGCGTATTCACACAATAAACAGGTCGTTGCTCCAGAAGATGTGGTTATTACACAACCATCTGAATCGTCTCAGGACGTTTCGCAGCAAGTGGCTACAAGCACAGCAGGTCAAGCATCATCAACGGCGATTGTTGAGGCGTTACAACCGCATATCGTTACGTATATGGACTCTGGTTTTTCTTCAGGCTCCCTCACCATTAAAAAAGGAGAAGTGGTAATTTTTGAAAACAAGAGTTCGCGTAACATGTGGGTTGCCTCTGCTATGCATCCTTCACATCGTGGTTATCCGGGGTCTAATATTGAAAAATGTGGAACCAAGGATGTTGAAACTATTTTTGATGCTTGCAAAGGGTTCGCGCCAAATACCTCATGGTCTTTTACCTTTAATGAGGTGGGTACATGGAAATATCATAATCATCTTGATGCGAGAAGTTTTGGAAGTATTACGGTTGAGTAGCAGTTTTTTATGGATGAATCCTTAGGTATTCCTCACCCCAATAGCAAAAAGGTCCCCCAGGAGGGGGCTAGAAAGGAGAAGGAGATGCTTCCAGAGATAGAAGAACTTCGGGAGCCTATAAAGCGGTTGCTTGAGCAAATTCGTCCGCATCTTGAAGGTGGAGACTATCAGCTTCTTGTAAGCGATGAGGCCTCGGGGAGGATTCCTGCATTAATTTTTTTAAAGGTAATCAATCGGGTTTATGGGAAAAAAGGACTACCAAAACTAAGATTTATTCCTATCGCTGGGAGGAATATTAAAATTGAAGATAGGAGGACAAGAGAGATGCATGATCAAAAAATTGAGCATATTGCTGTAGAACTTACCGAGAAGATTCTCTCTACTATGCCAGAAGGAGGATCTCGAAAGGCGTTGGTAGTGACTGATGCGATTAATAGTTGGGCTGCGATGGGTACTATTACCAAGGCATTACGTAAGGCAAATGTTGGGTTTGAGATAGCAACAATAGGCATGACAGAAAGAGCGACAGAATTTAAGCCACTTTGGGAAAGTACCGGAGTTACCATTTATTGGGATAATTTAACAGAAACACCAAGGCTGTATCAAAAGGAGAAGTTAAGTGGTGTTCGTCAAAAAGAGCCGTACCATGAGCATGTATATTCGGAGCCAGTAGGACAAGAAGCGGACGAAAGCAGGGAAGAATATTTGAAGCGGAGGGGAGAACGTAATAAAAGTATCGAAGCACTGAGCGAAGAATTGTTTGAGTGGTATAAAAAGGAATCTAAAAATCCTAGTAAATAATTAGAATTTTATCGTATGCAAATTGAACGTTTGTGGCTATATTCCTCCTTTCCGTCGGAGACGTGAAGGGTAATTGTGAATTCGCCTGTTCTTGTATAGGTATGAGAGAGTTGTGCATCATGACCCTCGGGGAGTGTACCAAGGTCGCTTCTGTTGTTATCCCCCCAATCCATATAGGAGTTATAGCTATCGTTTCCACCCTTCACGATGCGTAACGTAGAACGGATCTCCTCTCCTTTGTTATATACAGAACAGAGGGTGACTGCCGCTTCAAGTGTTTTACCTCCTATGATGGCTGCTTTTATACCTCCTGTGAGCAGTGTTTTATCAAGAAAAATAAGTGGTTCTTGTTTTGGAGTAGGAGCTATAGATTCTCCCCCTGTCGGTTGGGAAACTCCAAGAATGTTTCCAAGAGTAGCTACGCTTTTCTTTGCTATAGTATCTATCGCTTGATATGTTTCTTTACGGGCGACATCTTTTGCCTTTTCAACTGAAGGGGCCACAATACTTGCTACTCGTTCGTAGACAAAATCGCGCGTCCCTTCGAGTATGTTTGAAGCGAGAGATCCAACAGAGGTAAAGATGGCGTTGCGACGCACAAACGACAATACACTTGCGTGTCCGAGAAAATAATAGAGTGTGCCGACAATAAGTGAAAAAATAATAATTTTTTTCATCTGTTTACAGGGAAATGAAACGTGAGATAAACATCAATGAACTGAGCGCTATTCCAAAAAGAAGAATGTTTCTTGAGAGATTAAAGAGGGAGCGTTTTGGGCGGTAATAGTATTTGGATAAGTTGTAGATTTCTACAGAAAATTCTCGTAACATCGCATTCTGATCTCCCAAAATAATTCCTAACGCGTGTTCATATTCAGCGGGCGTGGAAAATGCCATTATTTTTTTATTAAACATAAGACTTTCTCCCTGCCCTCTTTTTCTCATGTTTTTTGGGGGGTGAATAGCAAGAAGAGCGACAAGCGCGGCACTTACAGAAAAAATCGTAAGTACAAAAAAAAGTACGTTTTCACCAGAGAGTTGTGCTCGTTGGGCGGAAAAAATGAAAATAGCGGAGCTTATTCCTATAAGGATATTGGTTTGGCTATCGAGGTGGATAACCATACTCCTCGTCTTTTCAAGAATAGCACTGAGGAAGCGGACATTTGCTCCAAGATCTTTTTTGGGATCATAACCAGAGGTTTCTTTCATATGGTGAGATTATAACATATGTGGATAGATATTTTAAAACATAGTACACTAAAGACGTATGGCAGAGATACTTTTGCCTCCCAATTACAAAGATATAAAAGGACCGCTTATTTTTCTTGCGGGGCCTATACAAGACGCCCCTGATTGGCAACATCAGGCGATACAAATCATACAAGAGCGTGAAGTTCACCACATCGCCTCTCCGCGCCACCCTATGGTCATGAAGGGTGATTTCCCTGAGAATCTTTATAACTCACAGGTGGAATGGGAGCATCACCATTTAAATTATGCAGGAAAGTATGGAGTGATACTTTTTTGGCTTGCAAAACCGATAAGTCACACCCCCGGGAGGGCATATGCGCAAACGACGCGTTTTGAGCTGGGTTGGTCGGTTGCGCGTAGCTATCTCGAGGGTATCAAGGTAGTTGTTGGCATAGAAGATGGATTTAGCAATGCTCGCTATATTAAGAAAACGATTTCCACTATTGCGCCCTCGATTCCCATCTGTTCGAATCTAGAAGAAACGTGTATAAAAGCGCTTCAGCTTATTGCACCACACCAGAAGCATCATTAAAAAAACGAGCATTGTGCTCGTTTTGTTGTTATTATGTAAGTCCATTGAGTGCAGAGGTGATATCGTAGGCGATATCGTAAGGACTTTCGAGACCGATGGATACACGTATGAGGGTGTCCGTAATTCCAAGTTTTTCCCTTGTTTCTTTTGGGATTCTTGAGTGTGTCGTTGATGCTGGATGGATTGCGAGTGTCTGTATGTCCCCGAGGTGTGGGGCAAATACAATGAGTTCCAGTGATTCTATAACACATCTCGCGTCCTCTAGTGTTCCGTTGATTTCGAAGGCAAAGAGGTCTCCTCCGGGGCCATAGATGTGTTTTATGCGCGGATGATTTTTAATGAGTGATATGACGTATTTTGCGTTAGTAACTTTTTGTAGGATGCGTGGTTCAAGGGTTTCTAATCCCTTAAGAATACAATCGGCAACTCGCGCATCCATTACGGGCCCCATTACAGGAAAATAACTTTCGCGAATTTGTGTGACAAGCCTTTTGCGCCCTATAATCGCACCGCCAAGGGCGTGCGAGTGACCACCCATATTTTTTGAAAGTGAGTGTACTACGATGTCGGTACCTGCGAGGAGCGGTTTTTCGAGTACAGGAGTTCCTATTGTACGGTCGCATGCATAGAGCAATCCATGCGAGTGGGCGAGTTCCTGAATAGCTTCGTTGTTTAGTTTTATTAACATTGGGTTTGCATCGTCTTCCGCGTAAAGAAGTGCAGGATGTTTAGCCTTTGCAATTCCTTTACGCCAGGAATCAAGGCTGCACGGATCGTCAATCATAATGCACTCAATACCCAAACGAGGAAGAAATTCCTCAAAGAGATGATAGGTGCCCCCATAAAGGTAGGGCGAACTTACGATACTTCTTCCTCGATCGGCAAAGGTGAGCGCGACAAGAGTGATGGCGCTCATACCCGATGCAGTAAGAAGGGCGTCATATTCAGATGTTAGTTGTCTATCTTCGAGCTCGAGTTCCACTAGTTTTTGTGCGAGGGTGTCAATGGTCGGTGAACCACGTGAAATACGCGGGTAGGCGTATCCTGAGCGCTCTCCGGAAAAGATTTCTGCCGCCTCCTGTGCCGTGTTGAATGCATAAGCGATGGAGGTATAAATAGGGCCAGTGAGTCCCTGTTCTGGTGGTACTAGGCTATGAAATTTGTTATCACGCCAGTTATACCATTTCCTTTGTCGCATTACTGCGCGAGTTTGTGGAAATACATCATACCTATGGTCGTATAGTGACATGGTTGACCATACCCACTTTCTTTTCAAAGACCTGCTTTTATTAAAACAATAAGCTGTATATTGTGCAAGAATAATTTAAACGTGTATTATATAGCTATGTATATAAAACAATGAGTATATGTTTGAAAAACCACCTACAATTGAGATAAAAACAGAAGCGGAGATTTTTGCAGAAAAAATGGAAGAAGTCGGGAGAAGGGTGGATGCCCTTGGTGAGGGAATGGATCCTCACATTATAGAAACGGTTGCCGTCTTAAATACGCTCGGTATATCTACTATTATGTCGTGTGAAGGACATTTGGATCACGGACTTCTTAATCCCTGGGTTGCTATACAGGCGGAACGTGAACCAAAAGAAAGATTTATTGGCGAGCGGAGTATTAAAAAGTCCATTGCGGAAAAATTTGGTATTTCGATAGAAGATGTTCGCAAGAATGAAGATGCCAATGAAGAATTTTTAAATATAGTCATGGCACAAAAGATCAAAGAAACACCTGAGCATAAAGCATGGCAAGAAAGAAATCGGATAATGGCAGAAAAAATAAAAAGTTGGCTTGAGGAATTTTATAAACAACGTGATGTAGACGAAGAGACGAAGATAAGATTAAAGGCGAATGGATTATATGGAAGGATTTATGCGGGGAACGAAGAAAGCACGAAAACAGCAAGGGAAACAGAGACCGAGGAAAATATTACAAAAAGACTATCAAAACGACAACAGGAAATGGAGGCATTTACAGAGTTTTTGAAATCAAAACTACAACAAAAAACACCACAATAACGTCTTGCGGTGTTTTTTGTATAAACTGGGTAATTTATGAGGCGTCGGCGGGAATCTCTCCCTTCGGGAGATCTACCGCAGGTATGAGAACCCACGTATAGGAGTTTTGTCTTCCTTCGGTAGATCCCCCGTAGGGGGGCAGACAGAGGCCTAGGCCGGAATTGAACCGGCGCATCGCTGTTTTGCAGACAGCTGCGTTACCACTTCGCCACTAGGCCATGTTTGATTTTTAATTTCTCTTTTTGTTGCCCTGTTTTATAAAATTTCTCCATTTGTACCGCCTCGCCCCTTGAGTTGTATTGATAAAATTCCAACAATTCCCAGGGCCGATATCCTTTGGTTGATTTTACTGCTCCTCGATTATGGAGTGAAATTCTGTTTTCGACATCCGCGGTACTTCCTATGTAGATATCAGAATTTTTTAAACTTTTCAAAATATAGACGTAATACATATGAGTTTTGTCTTCCTCCGGTAGATCCCCCGTAGGGGGACAGACTCCTGCCTTACCACTTGGCTACGACGCCGCACCTTATTTATATGTATTTTCTCCTCTTTTTTCGATGGCGAGTATAAAAATACCGTGGTCGTCTTTGCGATAGAGGATACGGATGTCCCCTTTTCTTACACGAAATATATCTTCCCTCCCCTTAAGTTTTTTAATATCCAATTTTTGCAGGGCATTAGCATGCAATTGAACTAAAATTTCTTTAATGCGGCTTCGTTCTTTTCTATCGAGCTTTAGAAGCGCCTTTTCTAGCTTATCCATGGATTTTTAAAGGCGTGCAAGAAGGTCAACAAGAGGGATGCCACCTTTTTTGATTTTGGTACCATCTATCACACATTCCCATAGATCCATATCTTCGTCGGGGGGAGATAGTTTAAAGATAGGTTTTGAGCGTTTTACAATGATAAATGACTTCCCTTTTTTGACTTCGGAGGCATACGTTTCCATGTTTTGTCGCAATTCTTTTAAACCAACAATAATATCTTTCATCCCGTTAGAAGTCTCATGAACTTTTATTTTCATCATACTAAATATTGAAATAATTTTCTTGTTTTGTCATTGATTAAACTTTTTGTAGACTTCTAACGGGATTCATATATTAAAGTTTATCTTAAGATCAACTTGTAGTCAAATCTCTCAACATCTTACCGATTTTGTTCTAATAGTTGTTCAATGTGAGCTGCTTCTCGTTCCCTTGGATCATACACAAATTCTAACCGAGGGATTGGATGCATCTTGAGACGGCGATTTAAAATGTGTTGCACCTCCCCCACTACTCCTTCTAGAAATTTCTCCACCTCTTTTACTGCAGAATCTGGAAGCACACTATATCGAATAGTGCTGTGTCGTAGATCGCGCGATGTTTCGACGGTGGTGATGGTAATAAGATAGTTGCCATCGAGAATAACGTCCTTTGCAAGGATTTTCCCGACTTCTTCATGAATAAGCTCATTTACGCGTATTGTACGGAGTGACATAGGAGTTAACCTTGAAATGATTTAAGAATATCACCCACTTCGATGGTTGCACTGCTTTGCACGAGTGCTCCACATTCTTTATTCTGTGGCATTGTTTTTACCTCTTGTTTTCCTGATCGTAAATTTGTCACTCGCCCCTCCCCCATTTTTACGTGCGCTCTAAAAATATCAACACGTTTATTGACAGCCAAATTGCCGATGAGAACCTTACCCCCCACAAGCTGTCCCTTTTTGGAGACACTAAAGAGTTTAAGAATTTCAAATTCACCCAAATATTCTTTATCATTGGCGAGCTGTTTATCTAGGAATTCTTCGAAGAATTTCACCGCCTCATAAATAACGTTGGAGGTTATAATACGAATCTTTAATTGATCGATGAGGAGATTCAGTGACGATGGTATTTTTACATGGAATCCGATAATTGTTGCATCAAAGGTATTGGCAAGTTTAAGGTCGCTGTCCGTGATATCTCCCACTCCTGAATCGAGGATGTGAATCAAGAGGCGCTCTCGTTTTATAGATTGTATGATTGCCTCAAGCGCTTCGTAGGAACCATAGGTGTCAGCCTTTATGATTACATTTATCGCCCTTATCCCTTCGGGCGTTTTTTTGCTACTTCGCTCTGTTGTTTCTTGTATTTGTATTTCTTGAGAGCCTGATTGAGAAATTGCTTCTTCGCTTCCACTTATCCATTCTTCGCCTACGAGTGGTGATTTTTCAAAACCGATTACGAGTATTGGAGCAGAAAACGTCGCCTCTTTTACGCGTGTTCCTTTAAAATCCTCGAGGAGTTTTATTTTTCCCTTTGTTGTTGACGTCGCTATGTACTCTCCTTCTCGGAGTGTCCCGTCAAGTACAATAATGCTTGTGGTGACTCCACGTTTGCTATCTCGCTTTGTTTCAATAACCATTCCTCTCCCCTGCGCATTCTCGTCTGCCTTAAGCTCTTGAAGATCGGTCGCAAGAAGGATGAGGTCGAGAAGTTCATCTACGCCTGCGCCGCTTACCGCAGAAACTTCTTGTTCTGGAATATCCCCTCCCCACGATTCAACCGAAACTCCAAGCTCAGAAAGTTGGGTGCGCGCGCGCTGAATATCGGCATTGGGTTTATCGATTTTTGTGAAAGCGACGACAAAAGGGGTGTTTGTTGCTCTAATTTGTTCAATAGATTCTTTTGTTTGTGGTTTTACTCCTTCGTCTGCTGCGACCACGAGAATGGCGATGTCAGCGGTTTTTGCGCCGCGTCCGCGCATTTTAGAAAACGCCTCGTGTCCCGGGGTGTCAATAAAGGTAATCTTGCGTTCCCCATGAGTAATTTCATACGCCCCAATGGATTGCGTAATCGCTCCTGCTTCTCGTGTTGCAACATTTGTTTTTCTAATGTAATCCAAAAGCGTCGTCTTTCCATGATCGACGTGCCCCATTACCACTACCACGGGTGGTCGCGCTATTTTGGTATCTTTTTCCTTTTCTTTAGCTTTAGTCATTGTAGATATATAGTACTCTCTCTTTACAAAATTCACAATATGTATAATAAAAAAGCGATCGTGGTGACCGCGGTTGTTTTTAATTTTTAGTAGGTTTTTCCGATGTAATATTACTCATGAGTTTTTTGAGTTCTTGTGTCGCTTCTTCTACGTCGTCGACATCAGGTCCAAAATCGGGAAAATATGCCAATGGGAGATGACCGAGAAGGGAACGTTTTTTCTTGCCTACTTCACATCTTTCGAATTTCCAACACTGAGGCATTTTACTGTGGGTTGGAAGCGAGGCGATGCCAACAAAACCATTTTCCTCTATGCGAAAACACTCTTCCCATCTTGGGGGCGGTGGCCTACGATATTTTTGCACCACAGCACCTTCGAGGCTTATTTTCTTTTGCTCGATGAGTGGATCTGCCTCTTTCCATATTTCACTCATCGGAAGATCAAGGATGCTCGCAAGTGTTTGAAGATAAAAATATCCGCCCCAAAACTCTGCTCCACTTCCATCTTCTCCAATGAATTCCCCTGCTTTTACTTTTTCGATGAGATCGCAGACGATCTTTGGGGTTTGTTGTGGAAGAAATAGGGCATCACTGTCTGTTGTTTTTTCGAAGCGACGTAGGTATTCGGATCTTAGTTCAAGTTGCCGCAAATGTATCGCTGCTTGTCGAGGGAGACATTCTCCCCTGCTCCCTATAGTACAAGGATTTCCTTTGTGTATTTGCCAGCCGACATCTTTTTTGAAATCACACTCACAGAAGAGCATATTGCCCACGTAGGGTTTACCCTCTTTACCAAAAAGAGGAATATCGACAATTCCTTCAAATCTCATCCATGCAATTTCATGACCATCAACAACAATGCTTCGTAGGATTGTATATGTTGGGTTGGTGCCAAAGGCGGTGTAATATTCAAATAAAAGATCAACAATCACGTGTATCAACCTCCTTTCAAGGATCTGTTATTGTTTTAGAGTAAATACGAGTTTAAGTCAAGATTTCTGGATTCCCGCCTTCGCGGGAATGACAAAGAGAAGCGTTCTTTGTACCGTTTTTTAGACTTCTTTTTTAGGAAAGAGGCCAATTTTTTTGACAGAGACAGAGGTGTCGAGCCGTTTGTCGCGAAATCCCAGTTCGTGGCCGAAGATTGTTTCGATGAGTGTGTCCGATGTATGGGGAAGAAATGGAGTAAGCATCCAACCAAGATTGATTAGATAGTGGATGAGGTCGGAGAGAGTTTTGTTGTCAGGGTGTGACCATAGTTTTTTTTGTGTAATTTCTCGGTCAACATGGGAAATAAGGCCCCACACCACTTCAAGTGCTTCGTTAAAACGAAAGGCGTTCATTGCTTCGTGATAGCGTTTCCAATGGGTATCTATCTCTGCCTGTCCGTCAAATTGCTCGAGAATTACTGAACCTGATTTTTCTGCGAGTGTCGTTACACGGCTTACAAGGTTTCCTATTCCGTGCGCAAGGTCACTGTTGTAGCGCGTTATCATTTTTTCGTCATTGTAATCTCCGTCTTCTGTGGGGGCTATTTCTCGAAGGAGAAAGTAGCGCACCGCATCACTGCCGTAGGTGTCTATAAGTGTCGATGGGCTTACTACATTTCCTAGGCTCTTGGACATTTTTTGACCAGCGTGAGTGATGTATCCATGCACAAACAAGGTCTTTGGTAGAGGCAGTTTTGCAGAAAGAAGAATGGCTGGCCAGATAAGAGCATGAAAGCGCAAGATATCTTTTCCAATAATCTGCACATCGGGTGGCCAGAAAAGATCAAATCGTTCTTTGTTTTCACTATACCCTACCCCAGAGAGATAGTTGGTAAGCGCATCCGCCCACACATAGATGGTTGCCTCCTCATCGTCTGGTACGGGAATTCCCCACGAAAGAGTTCGCTTTGGTCGTGAGAAACTTACATCTGAAAAATCATTATCGAGGAAATACATCATCTCATTTGCGCGATGTTCTGGTAGGATGCGTAATTCATCGGAGCTCAAAAGTCTCTTGAGTTCGTCTTTATAGCGTGTCATTTTAAAAAAATAATTCTCTTCTTCGATTTTTTCTGGCGCGCGTAGATGAATGGCGCATTTTCCATCTATTAAGTCTCTTTCGGTGACGAAGGCTTCGCATCCATAGCAGTAGAGTCCCTCATATTTTTTCTTATAAATATCCACCTCTTTTACAAGACGTTTCCATATTTCAAATACGGTTGGCCAGTGACGTTCCTTATCGCTTGTTCTGATGAAATCATCGTTTGAAATTTGAAGAGATTCTAAGAGATTGAGAAATTTTTGTACATTTTCGTCTACAAGTTCTTGAGGGGTTTTTCCTAGGGTTTCTGCTGTTTTTGCGATTTTTGTGCCATGTTCATCACTGCCTGTAAGAAAAAACACGTCTTCTTCGAGAAGGCGGTGATAACGTGCTAATACATCCGCTTGCACAAACTCAAGCGCATGCCCCAAGTGTGGGGCATCATTAAGATATGGGATCGCAGTAGTGATGTAGAATTTTTTCATGTGTTTTGGAGAACGTACGTATTTGGATGTAGTACGAGGAAAATGCGAGGAACGAAGTAAGCTCTACACAAGAAGTACTGCGTCGAGTACCGGAGCATTTGACGAAGTAATGCGCCGAATACGTACGTTCTCTATATTCTGCGTTTTTTTTCGATCATATCCTTTACAATTTCTTCAAGCAATACTCCTATTGGAACCGCTAAAAATACTCCGACGAGTCCTCCGAGGTTAGCGCCCGCAAGCAAAAGGACAAGGACGAAGACAGGGTTGAGCCCCACCGCTTTTTTCATAAGGATTGGTATGAGTATGTGGCTCTCAAATTGTTGGATTCCGATAAACACGGCACCTGTGTAGAGCGCTAGTGTTGAAGAGTCTCCCAGAGCAACAAGCATTGCTACGCCACCAGCAACGATAGGCCCCACGACGGGTACAATTTCAAGAAGCGCGGCAAGCACTCCTAATAAGAGAGCATTGCTGACACCAAGAAGGGTGAGACCTAAAAATACGAGTACCCCTATCAGCACACTTAAGCCAATTTGTGCTTGTAGCCATTTTCCAATACGGTTTTGAGTACGTTGCCAGACGTCGAGTACGTAGGGTTCGTATTTGAGGGGGGCGATATCTGCAATAAAATCCCCTACCCCACGCTCATGAAGGAGGAGATAGAAGGTGATCACGATAACAATAAACATTGAGGCGACACCACCAAAGAGGGATGCCACAAGCGAACCTACGCGTGAAAAAAGTGTCGCGATATCTTTTGTAGAGATAGATTCAAAATGTTCGAGGAGGCTTATGAGATAGGTGATGTTTCCATAGTCTTTGAGGACGGGAGATTGTGTGCCGCCGACGAGTGTTATGAATGATCGGAGTTCACTGAAGACGAGTGGAGCGAGGTAGTATACTGCGGCTGCAAGGAGTATGAATGCAGATATGTAGAGAAATAGGACAATTGCGATTCTTGGCCATCCGCGCGCGTATAGCCTGTTTACGAAAGGATCAAACGCAGAAGCAAGCACAACGGAAAACACGAGCATGGTAACTACGTTGCTTAGTGTAAAAAATAAAGCCCCAGTGATTATTATAGCCGCTAGTCTTAAAAACGATCCCCACGAAATTTCTAATGTATTTTTGTCGCCCATTATCTCTATACTATTCGAAATGAAGGATTTTCTCAAACGAATGGTCTTCTGTGATGGGACCAATGAGTGCGAGATTAAGATGTTGATCTTTAAAGATATCGTTTGCGATGTCCATAATGTCCTTTGCAGTTACAGCGTCTACCTGTCTAAACACCTCTTCTGGGTCGTGAATTGTTTTTGTTGCGATTTCTTGTCCTCCGTAAAACGATGCAAGCGCATCTGAGGTTTCGATTGAGAGAACGAGCCCCCCTTTCAAATGGTCTTTTGCCTTTTGGAGCTCTCCTTCTGAGACAGGTTCGTGTTTTAGACGAGCATACTCCTTGAGAATCGCCTCGAGAGTAATTTCGAGTTTGCTGTGTTCCGCCCCGACAGAGGTGACGAATAAGCCGGAATCGCTAAAGAATTCTGCGCCACTGCGTACATAATATGCCGCCCCAAGATCCCCTCTTATTTTTTGAAATAATCGAGAGCTCATCCCACCTCCCAATATTGCGCTTAACACTTCTAGCTGATAGCGACGAGGGTCAAAGACATGGTATGCGCGAACGCCGAGCACAAAGTGTGTTTGGTCGGATTCCTTGTATTTTATGAAGGTCGCCGGTTTTTCTTGTGTATCGATAACGGCGAGTTTGTCTTTTTTCGTTCCCTGAGGCATGGAGGAAAATGAGGCTTCAATGCGTTCTTTTACATCATCGGGGAGTGCGCCCGCCGCAATTACAACTGTTGCGTTTGAAAGGTAGTGTTCCCCGCGATAGGTGATAAAATCTTCGCGTTTAATGGCACGTATAATTTCCTTCCTCCCACCCAATGGCCACCCTGCCGGTTGGTCTCCATATACGGTGTTAAGAAAAAGTTCTTGCACGTTGCGCATAGGGGTGTCCTCATACATATTTATCTCCTCAATAACTACTCCCTTTTCTGTTTCAATCTCTTTTGTTTCGAATGTTGGATTAAGGTAAAGGTCAGAGATGACGTCGAGGACGAGATCAAAATGGCGTGCATCGGCTTTTGCGTAATATCCAGTGGATTCATGCCCCGTAAAGGCGTTGTATTCGGCACCAATTTGGTCGAGCTCCGTTGCAATATTGATGGGATGAGGTCTCTTTATTGTTCCTTTAAAGCACATGTGTTCTAGGAAGTGAGAGAGACCATTGAGTTCTTTTGTCTCGTATTTTGAGCCCGCCTCAACGAGTACCAAAAGAGTCATGGCGCGTGCGTCTTTTTGTGGCGCCAAGACAACTCGTAGGCCGTTTTGTAGTGTATGTTTTTGAAACATTGTATTTAGTATCTTGTATTTAGTATCTTGTATAATCGGTGATCATACCAAATACTAGATACACGATACACGGAAAATTATTTGTTTTTTATGTATTCAAGAATTTTATCCATAGCGATGCGTTCCTGTTGCATCGTATCTCGGTCTCGTATGGTTACTGTTTTATCTTCGAGGGTTTGAAAATCGACAGTAACGCAATAGGGGGTGCCAATTTCATCTTGGCTATAGTAGCGTTTACCGATGTTGCCACGGTCATCCCACGCCACACTTACCTCTTTTCTTAGATCGCTGTAAATTTTTTTTGCTTCTACTACTAATTCCGGTTTATTTTTAAGAAGCGGGAAAACCGCAACTTTATATGGAGCGATTTTCGGATTTAATTTTAGGACAACTCTATCCTCTTCTTTGGTATATGCATCAAGCAATAAAAAGAGAAATGCGCGATCGACTCCTCCGGAGGTTTCAACAATATTCGGCACAAATTTTTCTTTTGTTTCGGGATCGGTGTAACTTAAATCTTGGCCGGAATATTCGGAGTGCCTCGATAAATCCCAATCTCCACGCCAATGAATTCCCTCCATTTCTTTTCCAACGGGTGATGCTGTGTATTCAATGTCAAAAGCCTTTTTAGCATAATGAGCGAGCTTTTCATGTTTATAGAATCCGAGATTTTCCGCGTGAGTAAAAATGCTTTTATACCAATTCATTCTTTCTTCTTTCCAATATTCAAACCACCTTTCCATTTCGGAGGGGTGACAGAACCATTGCAAATCCCATTGTTCGAATTCCCTTTGTCGGAAGAGAAAATTACCCGGCGTTACTTCGTTGCGAAAAGCTTTACCAATCTGGCAAATACCAAAAGGGATTTTTAGGTGAATGGAATCTAATACATTTTTATAATTGAGATAAATAGTTTGGCACGCTTCTCCGCGAAGATAAGCTTCTGTTTTTTCATCTCGAATAACACCGAGCTCTGTCGGCACCAATGTATTGAACATTTTTGGTTCGGTGAGTGGGCCACCACAGTCTAGGCACTTATCGTCGTTAATATCATCAGCCTTGAAACGGTGGTGGCATTTTTTGCATTCAACCAATGGATCGACAAAACTTTTTATGTGCCCACTGGCCTCCCAAACTTTTGGGTTGGTGATAATGGCGCCATCAATGCCAACAATATTGTCGTGTTTTTTTGTCATCCAATCCCACCAAAGCCCTTTAAGATTATTTTTCATTTCGACGCCCAAGGGGCCAAAATCATAAAAACCCTGTAGGCCTCCGTAGATTTCAGAGCCAGGAAATATAAAACCCCGCCGTTTGGCGAGTGAAACAATCTCTTCAAGTGTAGTAGGAGTGGACATAAAAAAACCAGCTCGTTAGCTTATTAGCTCGTTAGTTATATTACTAAAAAGCTAATTCAGCTAATCTCGCTAACATACAAAATTATTGGACGATGCCTTGTCGTGCTTCTACTGTTTTATCATCCGGCAGAAGTGTCGTCAATTCTTTTCCTGTATTTGAGAGGTTAGTTCCTGTAAATTCATCCTCTGCTTCGATCGTGGTGCGTTCGAGAAGTTTTGCTTCATTACCCCTGTTAAATATTGTGGGGGTCATAGTAATCTGAAAGATCGTCTCATATGGGGGAGATATGATTCCCTGATTAGCATTGATGCGTGGAATTTTCCAGATCATTTCTTTCGTGCGATCATTATATTCCGGAGCGTTAGGACCATAATTTCCTGAAAGTTTTCCAGTGAATGTGGCGTTTGGTGGAAGCGTTGAGCGTACGATAATGTTACTCATATCGACTGCATAGCTTTTTACCTTCCAGTGGATGGTGTAATTCGTTGGTTCGTTTGCGCGTGGGGGGAAGGGACCCTTATTAATCATGCCTGATTTTGCATCACGGAAAAATGCAGATGTTTCGATTTCGATGTTTCCACTTATCTTGGTTTCATAACTCGATGTTCCTAAGCTCTTTTGCGTTTGAAGGTAGGCAGGAATAGAAAGTGAGTTTATTTCAGCATCTACTCTAATTGTAAAATTTTTATCTTGTGCGGAACGTATAGAATATTCTCGAGAGGTTGGGATACTAAGGCGCACAAAACCTTCTTCATTTACCCCCAACACCTTAAGTGTTGGTACCTGTGCGGCTGTCCACGTAATAGTATTGTCGCGTGGGTCTACAAAACCATCACTTGATACCTTATCTATCAAAATACTGTCTCCTGTTAGTTTTGCCTTAATAATTACATCATTCAGGGGACTCCCACTTGAGTTTTTATAAGTAATTCTATACGACACCGAATCTCCCTGTTTAACTACTGCATCCTGAGAGTCTTCGAGGGTAACTACTAATGCAAACGGGGTTTCCATAACAGATGTTTGTCCTTCCTTGTGTGCGATAGCAACATCCTGTTTTTTTAGAGTAACCCCACCAATAGCGGTGAAACGAAAGATATCCCTTCCTTGTCCTATTGCTATACCGGAGATAAAGATAAGCCCCGATTCATTTGCCTGTAATGTGCCAAGTTTCCAAAAATTCGTTGACGTAAGTTCCGGTTTTGAAAATTTTACTGAAAATCCAAGGGGAGATTCCATTTTTATCCATGTATTTTCGAGGGGGGTATCGAGTGTATTTGTATAATGAATTTCAAAATTAAATTGTTCGTTCGATTGTATTTTATTAGGAAGAACTATGTCAACTTTTAATGCGGGTTCACCAATAACTGTTTGTGTCAGCAATGCTTTTTCGAAACGATTGCGCAGTCCTTTGAGTTTATAATTTAATATAAGTTTAAACTCTTTTACTGTGCTTGGTTCTCCCAGCGCAATGACAGAAAATGCGATGTTTCCAGAACCCCCTACCTCGAGATCACCCATTGTTTTTGTGAGTTGCAGTTTTGTTCTTCCCGGATCATCTGCAAGGAATGTTCCGTCGGGAAGTTCAATAGAAATGTGTGCATCGTTGAGAATAGTGCGTGTTCCATTCGTATACACAAAATCAACATCAAAAGGTTTTCCTGCAGAGACACGTTCCGGAATCTGTACCTCAATAGCAAGTGCTTTTGTGGAGAAATAATTTACCAGGAAGGCGGCAATACCACCACCAAGAACAGCAAAAATAAAAACCCAAAGAGCTATTTTTTTAGCTTTGCTGATCTGCATCGTTTTGACTTGCATTGCATCGGAAACAGACGGAGATTCCCTGGCTTCTATATGTGTTTTTTGCACCTCCTCCCATGTATGAGTCTCTCCCCTTACTTCGAAAGAGGTTGGCGCCACGGGGGCTTGTGATTTATCGTGATCTCCGTAAAGATTTTTTTCTGCGTCTTCGATCATTAGAATTGACTTATGAGATGGTTTCTTAGATATGTGTTGAGATGAAGAAGTTCTGGCGTACCCATGTGTTCTAATTGTACCTCATTGTGCGTAAGTTGTAACTGAGGAGAAACACCCAAGGCGTGTGCGCAAGAGTTGAGGAATTTAAACGAGTGGAATAGCGTTTGTTCACGAAGGGTTATTTCATTAGTATCTTTTCTCTGCCCCAGCGTGTCCATATCTTCTAAATAGGAAGAAAGAAGGGTAAAAAGATCCTGATCGTGATACTCAAGAGGTAAGAGTCGCCCAAAAAAGTGAACAACATCAGATACGTGTGAAAAGAGCGGCGGTGTATGTTTAATTTCGTGGTGGTGGCGTACTCCTGAAGCTCCAATAAGTTTTAGGGCGTGTGTTGTTGCAAGTTCAAGGTCAGCACAAGTAAGGGGTTCGATGTGGCCACTTAATCGCGCAAGTCCTTTTCTTCCTCCACGTGAGGTAAACTCGATTTTTCCAAGTTCACGAGTCAGCGCAACATAGCGCCAGTCCGCATCTCCCCGCTCTTTTTTTTCCAAAATAATTCCTTGTACGAAGAGCATACCCGGTAGTAGAAACTCGACTTTTTTATACAAAAATCGTCGGGTTTGTTTAAGTTTAGTTAGATAAAAATATCTTGTGTAATATACTCCGTAGCATAGAAATACACTGTCGAGTTTTCACTACCGGGCATAATTAAAATAAGCGATACTATCAGTATACCAAATTATTCTTAGTTTTTTGGGCCAGCATAGAGTCGGTTGGATCTAATTTCTGTTTTTTCTCCATCTTCATTGGTTTTGATGTCATTGTGTTCAACGGTTATCGATTCGCCGGAGATGAGGCGCCGTGCTTGATCTTCGGTAATAAGATACATGGCTGGGCTATAGCTGATAAGTTTATTGTCCCTGTCTAATGTTAGTTGTGGATTGGTTGGATCGTAGATTATGTTTCCTCGAGGTGTGTGAAGCAAAATGAAATAGTGAGCTTCTTCATTTGATTCCGTTGGGATACGACAATCTGTCGACGCAACAAGGGTGCTTTCTAGGCCAACAAATGCAAGCAGGTTTTGCGCGGCGGCTCCTTTTTCTGCACACACCGCGAATCCTTTTCCTGCCAATTCTTTTATTGATATAGCCTGGCTTTCCGAGGTGGTATGATCGAGATAGAATTCTCTATTTTGTATTTCAGTGTTATCCCCCGCTACTGCATTTCCAAAATATTTTGATAATGTCCATTGAACCGCATGGGGCATGATTTCTCGTAGCGTTCTTCCCTCCCACCCAGGCGTCGTTTTGAACATTTGTAGGGTCTCAAGTAGGTTTTTATAGAGGACGGTGTCATCTATTACAAGAGGATCAACCATCATGTTTCGTCTAATTTTCATTTTAGACCCTAAAAATCCCTTGTGTGTTTTACGACCAACATGTGATACCTCTCCCTCTTCTGTGTTTTGAGATAAATCTGTTATTCGTTTTTCTATGTACTTATATTCCTCCTCTTCTGTGGTTCCAACGATGTGTTCCAACTCCCCCAATATTTTTATATATTCTGGGCTTCGTTCTCTGATTGATTGAGTTTCCTTTTGTAGTGATTCCATTCTAAGTACAAGTTACTTCTGGTGTATCTATACAACCACGCTCGAACCTATTTTAGCAAAAATTTCTGAACAAAACCAATCGTTCCGCCCCGCCGCCCGCCTCCGCTATCGCTCCGGCGGCAACCTCGCAGAAATTTCCCTTACAATTCACTGTTTTGCGCGCGTCCTGAAAAAAATTCTAAAAAGGAAAGGGAAATTTCT
>JACRHX010000002.1 GCA_016211955.1 Parcubacteria group bacterium
CATCAATTTATTTCAAAGGTCTAATGGATGAAGTTAAAATTTACGACAAGGCGTTAACTAATAGTGAGGTATTGACGCTTTATAGTGGACCAGTAGTTCCTGCATCAGCCCCTACTCCAGTTCCAACACCAATGCCGACTCCAGCGCCTGCTCCAACTCCGGCCCCAATACCAACCCAACCATATTGTTCAGAAGATACATGGTCATGTAATGATTGGGGCTCTTGTTCTTCACAAGGAACACAAACGAGAAGTTGTAGACGTACGTTTGATTGCTCTATGGTAGAAGATCCTGCTCCTGCAACATCTCGGTCATGCACTCCACCAGAAACATCACCAACACCAAATCAAAGCGAGAATATTAACAGAGAGCAAATACTTAATGCGACGGTTAAACTACTTTGTCCTATAGATAAGACTTGGGGTAACCTTGGTTCTGGAACGGTAATAGACGAATATGGGACAATTTTAACTAATAGACACCTACTCGTGGGTACCATAGGGGTCTGTGCTGTTGGGTTCATAAACGGCGAGGATGATATCCCCTTCTCAAGTTCCTACGAGATAGCGGACATAAAAAGTATATCCACTGATACAAGTGAAAATGGGGATATAGCGTTGCTTAAGATTAGAAACCCTGGGAATAGAAAGTTTACAGCCGTAGATATTTTTAGAGGTAATAGTGATACGTTAAGATCGGGTGATACGATATTACCTTTTGGATATCCTGACCAAAACTATTTTGGTGAAACAATTACATTCACGGAAGGTTCTTATAGTGGCAAGGGAACTACCATGAAATTACCAGGTACGAGCATGATTGATGTACGTAGTTTCTTTAAAACGACAGCAACAATAGATCATGGTAATTCTGGTGGAGGCGCTTATCAGAAAAAGACAGGATTTTTCGTAGGAATACCCACTCTGGGCACAAGTTTAGATCCAAACATCCCAAGTAGAATTAATTATATTCTTTCAATCAACACTATCAAGAAATGGCTTTCTTCATTAGGGAGTAATTACAATGTATCTTCGAATAATTTTACTAATTTTGGAAATTACTTAAATTCTTCGATTAAAATTGAAGATGTAAACGTAAGTACACTGAAGGCTCTTGATGCACCTACACCAGTTGAAATTATTTCTGGTAATTTTGAGAAGAAGAGAAAGGGTCAGAAGGTTGTTATTCAAAAGTCGTCTGGAGACTCCACAATAGCCACACCAATAACCTTGCCGCTATCTAGGGGAATGCGAAATAGTCAAGTTACGAGATTGCAATTCATTCTTGCACAATCTCCTGAAATTTATCCCGAGGGACTTGTAACAGGGTATTTCGGTCCTGCTACCGAACGAGCCGTAAAACGATTCCAGAAGAGTCACGGTCTAGAACAAGTAGGATTTGTAGGACCAAAAACAAGAGCGTTGTTGAATGCCTTATAATTCAAATTAAACAAACATATGAAATTTAATCCAACAATCAAAGAGTTTATGGAGAATGATAGGACGATCCTAGCATTATGGTGGGCAATGTATTGGAGAGTTATGGTTATAATGTTGCTAGTAGGGTTATCAGTTGTATTGGTTGCCATGGCGATAGAAGTATTAAGTAAATAACGGGAAGTACGCAGCATAGTATATAATCTGTTCAACTTTTCTTACTGTAGTTTATTTAAGAAATCAAAAGAGCATATAGAGAACTATGCAAAAATGTATCGTGCGCGAGCTTGGGTGGATTAAGGTAAGCCTATTAACGATAATTATTATCGTTGGATTTTTGGTACTACCAGTGGTTAGTTTGGCTCATCCTGGTCGTACTGGCGCCTATGGCTGTCATACCTGTCGCACCAATTGTCCCAATTGGGGTCTGTCTTATGGAGAGTATCACTGTCATCGTGCTAAGGCACTGCCACAGCCTAAACCACCGATCAAGAGTAGTTTTGGAGAGGGTGGGACTGGGAATATTAAACCAGCACCCGAATATGCAAAGCCATCTCCATCAGCCACAAAAAATGACGATGATTCTAAGACTCCTATTAATCAATTTGTAGAATTACAACCTAAAAAGGGATTTTGGCAGTGGTTTGTTGGTTTATTTAAATAATAATGAATAAAAGCATAATTTGGATACTAATAGTCAGTGCTCTGGTAAGTGGATTATTGTGGTTGTTGCTAGGAAATCGTAATGTGTCGTCCACTAAGCTTAAAGATTATGATTGTTCTGATTTCAGAACTCAAAGAGAAGCTCAAACATTTTTTGAATCAAACGGTGGTCCAAGCTCTGATCCTCATAACTTGGATGGGGATAAAGATGGTAAGGTTTGTGAAAGCTTGAAATAGTATGGAAAAACTAAGAATAGTTTCATGAGAGAAAAATATATATTCAAAGATTGCCTTAAAAATAATTGGTGGCTTTATCTTGTTGCTACTCTTAAGTTTTTTTCTGGTAGTTATATAGCAACTATGCAAGCAGAAGGTATGAGTAATTTTGAAATATTTTTAGCAGGATTTATTGGTTTTATGGGAATAACTCTAATAGTCTTTATTTACTGGTACATAAGATATGGATTTAAACAGCAGTGGATAAAATAATATGAAAAAAACTAAAACAATATAATTACCTAATTTTGATACTGTTGGTTTTAGGCTTTGTGTTTTATTGGTATGAGTATAGACCCACTAGCATAAAAGAAAGGTGTTCTTCTGAAGCTCATTTTGACAAAAGGGCAACCTTGGAGATGGATGATAGTAAACGACAAGAATTTATAAATAACTATTACGACGATTGTCTAATGAGGTTCGGGTTAAAATAATACTATATGCCAAAACTATCAGATAAAAAAGCAGATGATAGAAAAGAAATTAAAGCACTTTTAATAAGTATTTTAATTTATATTATTGTTAATGCTCTTATATCTATTCTTTTGTGGCGGACAGGAGAAAGTATGCCGTCTTATATCCAAGCCCTTTTTTCTATTATTCCAGCACTATATTTTTATAACACAGGAATGGCAAATGGAGAGACCAAGATAAAAAGAAAATTTAACTGGATAGCATTCGTTTTAAGCGTTGTATTTTATTATATTGTACAAATATGGCTTAGTACGTTCTTATTTTTATTCACCGAATTTTCCTATAGAACCTACTCTGCCTTAATATCATTCATAACTGCTTTTTATTTTTATCAATTTAAAAAAGAACAATCGACCTTGAAAAAAGATATGTTATGGATTGGTGTTATTGGCGTTTTAACTTTTTGGTTGTTATTAAAATAAATTTTTACTAATTTTTTCTTTTTCTTTTACCAGGAAACCCCGTACGGAGGTGGCGTCGTCGCTTGTTGTAGCCGCCGGAGTACGGGGATGAATGGTAACCCGTAACGAAGTGGAGGCTATTGCGCGAAGCGAGATAAAAGGAAACCCCGGGCTTTAGCCCGGGGAGGATGTCATTAAAAAATAGCGGATTGGGTAATCAATAAGCAAAATCTGACGTTGTGTTTTGAAACGTAGGAATATAGACCGTAGCGTCATCTCTAAGCTCAAACACGGTTTTAACTTCCCATACAATGGTAATGATGACTTCTTGTATATCTTCTGATAAACTACACCATTATTTGTGATTTTATAAAAACAAAGTTTGAAGGAGCAATAATAGTGGATATTTTATCACCCACTTAAGCAGCCAACGAATTTTAATTCGATAAAAAACTATGGAAGGAAAAGAAAATGACTTGCATGGTCCATTTTACATGGGTACCATGTTTCAATCGATGGAAGACTCTCCCGATGCTCATACGTTGACCTATGAAGTTTGGGAGAATAAACATCCAGAGAACCTCGAGGGAGGGCAGATGATTCCATTTCATGTAGATCTCTTTTCGTCTGAACAGCTAGATAAACTTATTCCTTTCTGGAAATCATTTGGTGAGAAGCTTTTTGATCCAATCCTTAGTATTCAGGGGGATATTGGAAAGGGTGTAGTTCGTAGTTATCAATACCAAGATAAAAGAAAACAAGTGCCACCTAATGCAACTGGACATATCATTAAACCAATTTTTGACTCTATTATCCTTGATACCTGTACGATTGATTTCGGAGGAAAATCACTCATCTATCACACTTCTCTTTTGTCGACGACCCTACGAAGTGAGATCGAAAAATTCAACCAACTTCTTTTTCGGTTCTTTTCTGGAGAAGACTTATTTAAAACCCTCAACAGACCCGTTACCTTCTTCCATCACGAGATTGTCGTTTCAAAAGAGGATTTAGATAAGATGTGTTAAATAGTGAGTAGCGAGGTGGGGTAATGTCTGCTATTGTGGTTTTATATGTCAAACCCGCAATTAAATGAAACTCAACTTAAACAAGCCCATAGGCTGATTGCAAAAGTCAGAAAATGGATTGAGACGCTCGCCAAAAATAATCCAGAGGCGATATTTGCGTTTAGGAGAAAAATTTATAAAGAGCTGATGTATGATGAGAGAAGCAAGCCGATGGAACGGAAAAGGTTAAAGGATAAAATGTGGAAGAAGCAAAATGGAATATGTCCTCTTTGTAGACAGAGGCTTCCCGAAAAAGGTGCTGTTTTGGATAGAATAAAAGCGATTGGAGGGTATAAAGAGGGGAATGTTAGATTGATTTGTGCCTCTTGTGATGGAAAAGTACAAGAAGAAAGAGGATATAAGTAACCTTCTCAATTTAAAGATGGTCTCAGGTTTGGAATATAAATATAATCATTTTGTCGTTCAAAAACAATTCGAATGTTTTCTATGAAACAAGAAGATTTTGAAACGCTCCTTGATGATGAGGGGGGATTTACACATATCAGGGAAGAACTACTTTTGGCACAAGAACGCCTGAAGAAGAGACGTGAGATAAATGAAGATTTTAATGGGATAGCCACTGGTTTTGAACGGCTCGACAATATACTTCAAGGTCTTAAGAAATCTAATCTCATTATTGTGAGTGCTCAACCCGTCGTCGGAAAAACCTCCTTTGTTCTTGATATTGCGAGACACGCTGCCTGTGATAGATACAAGGTTGGAGTTTTCTCTCCAGGAATTTCTAAAGAGCAGGTGGTTGATAGGATTATTGCAAGTAGCGCCTCGGTGCCACTTTGGAAGATACGTGTTGGAAAGGGTCTTGATGATTTAGAAGAACATCGTATACAACAATCATTCGCTATACTCTCAAAAGTAAATCTTTATTTTGACGATCGATCCGATCGCGCTATCTTACAACTTCGCTCTAAAGCCCATGAACTTCAGCGTACACACGGCTTGGATCTTTTAATCGTTGATCATTTACAACTTATACAACCGCGCGTACCCTCAGATAGCGTGGTCCAGCGAGCAACAGAGGCTTCGCGTGGTCTTAAATTATTAGCATGCGAATTGAATATTCCTATCATAGCTCTCTCACCACTTCCACGTATG
Source organism: Parcubacteria group bacterium (assembly GCA_016211955.1). Classification (GTDB taxonomy): domain Bacteria; phylum Patescibacteriota; class Minisyncoccia; order UBA6257; family JACRHW01; genus JACRHW01. Next base: position 5,431 of record JACRHX010000002.1, read on the forward strand.
AGTACCGATGGGATATCTATACCAAGACTTTCTGATCTCCGTGCGTCTGGTTTAGTGGAGCAAGGTGCTGATGTTGTCTTATTCCTTCATCGTAGGGACGAGGAGGAAGAAATCACTGAAGAGGGACGTAATATTGTTGAGGTAATCGTTGCGAAACATTCTAGTGGTAATTTAGGGACTACGAAACTTGTTTTTGATTTTTCAATGGCAAGTTTTCGCTGACTATTGATTTTTTATAGTATTGCTGTATACTTTGAACATAAGTCACCCGTGCCTCGCAAGAGTGTGCGGGTTTCTATTTTGGTATATAATCAAAAAATGGAACGGATTTCTGTATACATAGATGGTGGTAATTTTTACCACTTGGTCATAAAAAAGCTTGGTATTGAAGAAAATGACTTTGATTTCGATGCTTTTGCAAATCTCCTTATTGATGGTCGTACCTCTGGTGAGAGTTGTAAGCGATTTTATAAAGGTTCTGTCCGTGAGAAAGAAGGCGATTTGCATAGCAAAGAACTAATGTCCAAACAGACGAAGCTTTTTACTGTCCTGCAAAAGAATGGTTGGGATATAAAGACGAGTAAGTTACGAACCAGAATCGAAGAATTGGTAATTGATACCCGTGTTTTCGAATACCAGAAGCTCAAAAAGATTGGCATAGAGAAGATACATACCGAAAGAATGAGGGAAAAAGGTATAGACGTAAAAATTGCAACAGACCTGTTGGTAGGGGCTTTTGATGATAAATACGATACTGCTATTCTTGTGAGTTCCGATTCTGATCTTGTACCAGCAATAGATTGGGTGCGGAATAGAATGAAAAAGAAGGTTGAATATATTGGATTTTCCATTCCTAATATGGAAGATCCAAAAAAAGCAACAAAACCACTAATGATGATGTTTAGTAAAACTGACGTTCAGAGAGTTTTTTCCGATGTTGAGATGCATAGGCTTATTATGCACAAGAAGAACTAGTCAGGAAGAAATACATTTCAACTTTCGAAAGTCTAGTTTTTTATTCGTACAAGAATACTCCAGGCGTAAGCCATGGGAGTTTTATTTCACCAAACAAGCTAATTTTTCTCTACTTATTCGGACTAGCGCATATATTTTATAAAGTTCGGAAAAGAGGGTAAGTGGGGAGCCAAATAAAATATCCCCGAAAGGGGGTGTTTTATTTGGCTTTGAGGTGGAGCGAGTGAATTGATTCACTCGCGTCAGGATTCGAAAGGCGGACCCGCCAGCTGGCGGGGAGCCGGGGTCGCGACTTTTTGCGAAGCAAAAAAGTTGTGACCGCATCCTGCCGCCGGAGCACTGAAGTTTTTTGTTTTTATGAGGTAGATACATGGAAGAGGTATCTTCTTTCTCTGTGATTGATGATGAGGCATTGTTTGATCGATTAGAACATCTGTATGCGACATGGCCCTCTGATGGATGGGTAGGAGCAGCAGCTGAAATTGCTTGTCATGCAAAGAGGGCTCGTGAAATTGAGGAGGAGTTTGCAAGGCGTCATGCGATATCACGCATCCATCACCCCGTACATCCTTATTACAGACGACAATGTTGTTGTAGAAAAGGAAGTGAGTTAGAGTGATCTGCTCCGAGCGTTAGAGATAGTTATATATTTTGTCATTTGTCTTGGTAGGCAATGAATATAAATGGTAGGAGAAATCCTGTCATTCCTTGGGGGGAGGCTTGGTATATGGCGTATAAGGCAAGGAAGACGGAACATTCTGGTTGCAAAAAGGGTCGAGGCGCGTATTGGGGTAGGAAACGAGAGGCAAAAAAGGAGAGTAATAGGGTCCGTCGCGTAAACTCGAAAAAAGCGGTCTTCGAAGAGTAGTAAACAACTCCGCCTATTATGGCGGTTTTTAATTGGTTGCATACTATACCTTTTTTTGTTATACCTGATGCAGATACCTTTGACACTAAAAATGGATAGTTTTTATAGATATGTGCTATTTTTTTTGTTCCTTGAATTAGGAACCAACAGAGAGAATGGAGGTGATCGCCATGTTTTTCTTTATTTTGTTTATCTGTTTTTTTCTTGGACTTGGACATTTTGGACATACATTAAATGTAAATATTTCACCTTTCTGGATTGTCATGACTGGTTTTATCGCCTTAATGGTGAATATGAGTGTACGTGAGGGTCAGATACTTTACCATTTGACCCTTCTCGTTGGATGGGTATGTCTTTTTTGGGGTATTCTTCTTTTTTTTCAGCACCATTTTCATTGGGTTGTATTGTTCCTTTCCTTCCCACCGATTACTATTTTCACTAATGTTTCAAGAATATTATAACAATAACAAACAAAGCCGCTTTCCACGAGCGGTTTTTAATTTTTTTGATAGGGTGCGCACGAGGGTGAGTAGTCGTTTTTTCTCGACAGGCATAATTTTGCATGCTATTTTTGATGTAGTTCATTGAAATGGATGGAGGTGAGATGGGGTGAAAAGGATACATGAGAGGCTGGATGCAACGATGGTGCTTGCAAAGAAGGTACGTAGGTTTGAAAAGAGATTTGATATACAAGGTGTCGGAGCTCTCTCAAAAACAGTTCTTGAACAAGACCAAAGATCCCTTTTTTTCGTGTGGATGCAGAAGAGAGGGACCCTTGCACTGTATCGCCCCATTGATTATTTTCTTGGATTTCCACTACATACTCTTGAACAGGAATTTTCTCTTTGGTGGGTGGGACCTCTTTCTCACAATACGATGAGTTCTTATTCACGAAGAGAGGATATTTATTCAGGTATCGATTCAGTAATTACCAAAGATTTTGTGAAGGCGTCCATTGCAAAACAGGTAAGTTGGATCTTTCACGAAGATATTCATGCACTATTTGATGATTTTCCATGGGAATTAGATGAATCTATGACTACTGCGCTTGGAGAGCTTTTTGCGATGACATTTTTTGAAAACAATTCCCATCTCAAAGGTGCTCGCCGCGCACTTTTTGAGCTTAGAAAAATGATAGCGCACGGATGTATTATTTCTCAAGAACTTCTTGGGTTTACAAGAGAAGTTAGCCATTTTTTCCGGACATTACCGCGTGGGAGGATGCCCGGCAAACGGCACTATAGAGTTATTCAGAGAATGCTGAAGAGGTATCCTGTTTACGCAAGCTCGTTTGGCGAGTGGGAGAACACTGAGTTTGAGGCGCGGGTGAGTCACGATCTTGCTTACTATGGATTTTACGATCGTATTGTGGGGCTTTATGAAAAGAAGAAGGATTTGAATTGGTTATTGAAGCGCCTAAGAAGGGCACCTCGAGAAATACGAAAATTCGAAAAGTATCTCATGTCTTTGAAACATTCAAGATAGGTAAAAAGTGGGTAGTAGGATTGACAGATAATATTTTATATACTATATTTCTGTCGGGTACTTGATCCCACAAGAGGAGGAAAAAGGATGTTTAGCTCTGACGTCTACGAACGTAGGGGTGTCGATACTATGACACGCAATGCGTTTTATTTTGTGATGGGATGTGTTCTTGCGTGGGGATTCACTGCAACCTACATTACTTCTCAAATGACGGCTCATTGGAGACCAGGTTTAGCCGAGGTTCTTCTCGTGGGTTTTGTTCTTCCTTTTCTGGGGATTCTTTTGAGTACGAGCCATTCAGCACTCCTTTCCTTTTTTGGATTTAACCTTGTCGTGATTCCCTTGAGTGCTATCCTGGGTCCCGGGCTTGCGCATTACGATCTTGTGAAACCAGGTCTCGTGTCTCAAGCAGCGGTGCTTACGGGGACGGTAACCGTAGTGATGGCAATTTCTGGACTTCTTTTCCCCAATTTTTATCGATCCATTGGCGGGGCACTCTTCGGAGCTCTTGTGGCGTTGCTTGTTGTGCTTGTCATTTCAATGTTTGTTCCTGCGCTTATGGGGTTCACGATTATTCATTATTGTGCCGCCGGACTTTTTGCTCTTTATGTTGGATATGATATGTATCGTGCCAGCGAAATTCCGGCTACCCTCGATAATGCCGTTGATGTCTGTATCAGCTTATATCTTGATATTATCAATCTCTTTTTGTGGATCCTGCGTATTCTTGGAAATAATAACGACTAATTTTTAAAAAGAAAATCAATCGTGCCGCCTGCAACAAGGCGGTTTTTATCATTTGAAAACTATGGGCAAAAGCAGTGGGTATTCACGTAAAAAAGCAGCCAGAAGAGGCCGATTTTTTGTGGTATTTCGGTGTGTTTTAGTTTGTTGTTGGTTGGGCCGTTGTTGGGGCAGGGGCTTTGGTTTTTTCTTTCTGTTCTCCCTTTGGTGATTTTTTGTTTTTGTTCATGTCCTTCTTCTCTTTTGCCTCCCTTGCCTTCTTTGTCTCCATCTCCTTGGCTTGTTTTTGTTTTACCCTTAATCCTTCTGCCTTTTCTTTTTGTGTTTTGCGAAGTGCGTCGATTTTTGCCTTATACTCATTTTTGATTGCTTTTATTTTTGCCTCCATCTCTTGTTGCAAGGTCTTTACCTGCTGTTCGGTTTCCTTATTAACTGCGCTTACTTGTGTTCCGAGAGATACAGAAGATTCTGTTGTCGAAGCGGTTTCGGGAGCGGTGAGAGTGAAGGAAAGGATTGATGATGTGGTGTTTGTCGGCACAGAGGTTGTTCCGGAATCTGTTTGCGCGAGAGCAAGAGCACTTGACATCATAAGAGTTAATAATGAGATACTAATCGTTTTTTTGATCATATTTTTTTTAAAAAATAAGTAATTGTGTATATAGGACGACCTTTGTCATACTAATAATACTACTATTTTTTTTATAGTATGTAAAATTATTATCATACTATCATTATAGTGTTGTTTATCTTTAAAAAACACACTATGCTTATAGGAGTAATACGATCTAAGATGGGTGATGAGAAGGGTGAAAGAATATAAAGAAGGGGAGCTTGTGGTTGAGGTAAGGGGGGTGTAAATATTGCCTATGTGATAGAAAAAGTGTTGATTCCTCTTGGAGCAGTAATTGTTACACGCTATCAGCGGTTTGGCGCTATTATCATCAGGGTTGCTGTTGGAGAGGAGGATGTGTGGATTTCTTATTTGAAGCAAAATGTGTTTATTGCAGATGTCTCACGCAATCAAAAATAATTCTATACCGTTTGGAAGTTTCCGGCGGTCTTCCGGGGAGTAGAAATTGGACTGTATAAAAAGTTCATCAAAGGTGAACACGTCCAAATTTCACTCCCCGGTTTTTTCGACAAGCTTGATATGATATTCTTAACGGAGACAGTTTGAAAACTAAGAGGAGGTAGACATGTTGTCACCTGAGGAGCAAAAGACACTTGAATCATATGCGAAAATTGCAAAAGAGAGGGCAAAGACGCATTCTAATCCAAATGTGTGGAGGAATGAATTCGAGGAATTTCGAAAGTTTCTGTCCCGTGGAAGCATTCTTGATGTGGGGTGTGGGAATGGAAGGGATGCGCCTCTTTTTATTGAGTCTGAATATAGATACGTTGGCGTAGATCTTTCGCCGGAGATGATTATGTGTGCAAGAGAATTTGCTCCTAGCGCTACTTTTTGCGAAGGGGATATGTATGCATTACCGTTTCCACAAGATTCTTTTGATGGGTTTTGGGCATCTGCATCGCTTCTTCATATTCCAAAGAGAAATATCACGAAAGTACTTCAGGAGATAAAGAGGGTTGTAAAAATCGGAGGAATTGGATTTTTTGCGATCAAAGAGGGTAATGGCGAGAGGATGGTTGAGGGGAGATATGGTGGGGATGAGAGATTTTTTGCTTTTTATGGGCAGACAGAGTTTGCAGATGTTCTTCAAAAAAATGGGTTTGAGATCTTAAAACAAAAACGTGACCTTAGAGAATATAATACCCCGGACAGCACGGATGTATGGCTTTGTTATTGGGTAAGGAGTCTTTTATAGAAGCAGTACAGAACACCCACACGCTCATTCTCGGCAGTCCAGCGACTGCCTCCGAGGGATCGGTTGTTTTATCCGCCTCCGCCGGTTGGCGGATGGCGGAACCATGCTAAAACAACCTCTCATGCCGCTTAGTAGGTATTCTGTACTACTTCTGGATGGATTTTTTAGCAATATAATATTTTTTTTGCAAGATTGAAAACGTGTATGTTTCTGTTAGGCTTGGTGTAGAACATTAACACGAAGGTGAGAATGTGTAATGGTACAACACAACTGGAAAGAGCTCCTACGTATTGCTTATATCATCGCTAAACAGAGCCATGACCCTTCCACACAGAATGGCGCACTCATCATTAATGATAATGGTTCTATTCTTGGAGATGCCTGTAATCAGTTTCCTCGTGGTGTGAAAGAAACTCCGGAGCGTTGGGAGCGACCATTGAAATATAAAATCATCGAACATGCAGAGCGTAATGTTATTTTTCATTGTGCAAGGCTTGGTATTCCTACCAGTGGACTTACGATGGTATGCCCATGGGCAGCGTGTGCGGATTGTGCCAGAGCCATTATTCAGGCAGGTATCAATAGGCTCGTAATCCATAAACAGGCGGGCGATCGATCTCCGGAGTTTTGGCAAAAGGAAATTGATGTGGCTTTTGAAATGTTTAGAGAGGCTGGCGTAGAGATTGTTACCTATGATGGAAAAGTGGGTGTAAAGTATGTGTTGCACAGTGGTCAACTTTGGAATCCCTAAATGTATGATCCCTAGATAATTCTAGGGTTTTTCTTTTTTTTGGTATGATATAACAAAGGCGAAGGGTTTATTCATTTAAATAAATAATATGCATCAGATAAATACACATAAATTAGGGTTAGTCGTAGGTGGTTTTGCGGGGATTGTTCACCTTCTTTGGTCGTTATTTGTGGCACTAGGGTGGGCAGGACCACTTCTTGGTTTTATTCTCGGGCTTCATTTTATGAGCCACCCTTATATGATATTACCCTTTAATCTTTTGACTGCGGTAGGGCTTATCGTTGTTGCATCGTGTGTTGGGTATGTAGCTGGCAGTATCATGGGGATGGTTTGGAACAGGGTGTGTAGTAGTAAATAGTGGTGGCTCTGTACAAAATAGTTATTATGTGCTATATTGAAGTTAGTTCGTTGTACTTAGGAATGGAGGTGAAATGGTGTGAATGAGAAACAGAAACATTGGTTTATGCGGATCCTTGAGGGGTTGGTTGTAGACCCCGATGTTGTTAACTTTTGTTTTGGGAGTGGACTCTTTGATCTCGAAATTATCATTAAGACAGCAGAGGAGCATAGGGCGAACTTTACTCCAGTAGTGCTTGGGGCGCTGGAGACTCTTGTGACTACGGTAACAGGAATTTCAAACCTCAAAATTCATCTTGAGGGCAGTGAACTTTATAAGATGAGAGAGATCGAGTCATACATGTAATACAGGTGGGGTCCTTGAATAATCGAGGACTTTTTATTTTATTGACAGGGTTTGACTTATTAACCCAGATGTGCTATGATGAACACAATAAAGAGATGTAGTCGAGTTTCTTAAACAAAAAACAAAGAGTTATGCAAGGAGTTATTAAAACTCTTACCGATAGAGGATTTGGATTCATTTCTCGCGAAGGCGAGACAAAGGATCTCTTTTTCCACTCTAATGAACTCAAAGGTGTTGCATTCAACGAACTTAAGGTTGGTGATGCAGTTACTTTCGAAGTTGTAAACGGTGAGAAAGGGCCTAGCGCAGTGAACGTTTCACGCGCCTAAGCACTAAAAAAACAAAAAACCACCTAAGCTTCGGCTCGGGTGGTTTTTTGTTGGGGCGAAAATATGATTATCACCCTACCCATTTTCCAACTACTATTCCAACACCTATGGTGATCCCCCCACAATAAGTGTTCTAAGACCACTGTGTAGGACATGTGTTCTGAATATTTTTGCACTTACGATGCCAAGTATAAAGAGAGCAATAAGCGACAGAATGACAGATACTAATAGAGCACTGCGCGCGTCAAAAACAACATAGGGAATGAGGGGAATGAGACCAGATATGAAATAAGAAAAAAACATAATAACCCCATCTGTAAATGCATAGCGAGATGATACGTTGTTTCCAATAGTGTACTCCTCAGAAGAGCGTTCAGAGAGGAAACTCCCTACTGCCATAGAAAACGCTTCAACGAAGATGAGAATTGTTCCTGTAAGGAGAATTCCAGATTGAGATACACCCGCCACGGCGATACCCGAAAGAAGACCTACCGTAGAGACAAGTCCATCCTCAACACCAAAGATGAGGTTTCGTACATAACTCGCAAAAAGTTCTTTTGTTGGCATCTGCTTTTAATTCTATTATAGCGTATTAAATCCAAGGTACATACTTTGCACATTGATGTCGGTGTTCTTAAGTCATTTAGGGGCGGGATTTTTACATTCTCTACCATATTGCAGGAAAATGTACAAACACAGTAGAATGTGTTATTCTTATGACCACTAACCCATATGCCAGGTAGTGAAAATTAGACTTTTGAGAGTTTTCTTGGCCCGGGTGTTTTATTAAGAAGTAGTTAATTAATTCTAAAGTTGGAGTTCGATTACAATAGTCGAATTTCTACTACCTGGTATGGCAGATAACAATATTATATTACGTTTTAATAAGGTCTTTTTTGAGTTTGGTCACACGAAGCCTATTTTAAATGAGGCGGATTTTTCATTACGACGTGGAATGAAGGTGGCGCTCATGGGACAGAACGGGGCAGGGAAGAGTACTATTTTTAATCTTATTACTGGGGTGAAAACACCGGATGAGGGGATGATCTCGATGGAGGATGGTATGAGTATTGCGATTGGCAAGCAGGTGATCACTGCCGATAAGATGGATGGCACGGTTAAGGAGTTTTTTGAGAGTTGTTTTGCAAAGAAAGTGTATGATATTGATCCACGCATCGAAAAGATACTTGAGGTAGTACACCTCGTGATTGCACCAGAGAGAATCGTAAGAACTTTATCCGGTGGTCAGCAGGCGCGACTTTTACTTGCCTCGGCACTTATTCAGGAGCCCGACCTTCTGCTTCTTGATGAACCAACTAATAATCTTGATAAGGAGGGGCTTCTGCACCTTACTCAATTTCTCATTGATTATAAAAAGACGTGTATTGTTATTTCACACGATGCGGATTTCTTGAATGCATTTACAAGCGGTGTGTTGTATCTTGATGTATTTACGCACAAAGTTGAGCAGTATGCGGGGAATTATCTTAACGTGGTTGCTGAAATTACTGCACGTATCGAGCGTGAACGACGAAAGAACATGCGTCTCGAGAAGGAGATTCAGCACCGTAAGGAGCAGGCAGGTTTCTTTGGACAAAAGGGGGGGCACATGCGTGACGTGGCGCGTAAAATGAGGGAGAAGATCGAAACACTTGAGGAGGATAGAGTTGATATGCGTGAGGAGGATAAGATGATTCGGCGTTTCGTAATTCCACCACAGGAACATCTTTCGGGAAAAATAATTACGATTACTTCAGTGCCAATAATGGAGAAGGGTAAGCTTACAAAGAAAAAGATAGCGCTTACTTTGAAACCCAAAAATCATCTTCTTGTTACGGGTCCAAACGGTATTGGAAAGACGACGGTATTACACAATATTGCGATGGGTACGGCATCGGGAGTTGAGATTGATAAGGGAATTCGTGTGGGGTACTACCAACAAGATTTTTCTACACTCGATCCAGAGAAGACTGCATACCATTCACTCGAGGTCGCTATAGGAAACGAAGGGCGTGAGGAGACTATCCGATCAGTAGCTGCTGGATTTTTGTTGGGAGCCGATGTGTTAAAGAGTCTTGTAGGTAATCTCTCTGAAGGGCAGAAGGGGCTTCTTGTTTTTGCGGGGCTTGTCTTGCAGCGCCCAGGGCTTCTTATCCTCGATGAGCCAACGAATCATATTAATTTTAGACATTTGCCAGTAATTGCGGAGGCACTTAACAAATATGAAGGCGCAATGATTCTTGTAAGCCACATCCCAGAATTCGTAAAACAAATTCGCATCGACGAGACACTCGACCTCGAAGCGTTGATTTCGAAAAAAAGTTCTTAGTTATTAGTGCCTAGGGCTTAGAGCGACCAATAATATGGTAACTAAGTCCTAATAAACTAAGCCCTAACATATGTTTATTGATGACGTTATCATTAATGTGAAAGCAGGAAAGGGCGGCAAGGGTGCCGTTGCTTTTAATAAGATCAAAATGGCGCTTGGACCGACGGGGGGGAATGGGGGGAATGGTGGGAATGTTTATTTGGAGGCTATTGGCGATCTTGGCGCGCTTCGGCAGTTTCGTACGAAGAAGGATTTTAATGCAGAGGATGGGCGTGATGGACGTGATGCGTTTCGTGACGGACACGATGGGGAGGATCTTATTCTTTTGGTCCCACGCGGGATGGTAGTACACAATCTCACTACAGAGACAGAACATGAGCTTACTAAGATTGGCGAACGCCTTCTTATTATAAAAGGTGGTTATGGTGGAAAGGGTAATTTTCTTTATCGTTCTTCAACAAATACTTCTCCTACTCAATTTCAACCAGGGTTGCCGGGAAGGGAGTGTACGTTACGACTCGAATTGAAACTTATTGCCGATATTGGTCTTGTTGGATTACCCAACGTAGGTAAGTCAAGTTTTATTAATGAGATGACAAACGCGCAAAGTCCCGTGGCTGATTACGCCTTTACTACACTCGAGCCACATCTCGGAGCGTACTATGGCCTTATTCTTGCCGATATTCCTGGGCTTATTGAGGGAGCATCGCTAGGAAAGGGGTTGGGTATTAAGTTTCTTCGTCACATCGAGCGTACAGGGATTCTCTTCCATTTCATTGATGTAAACAGCGAAGACCCTGTTAAGGACTACAAGGTAATTCGAAAAGAGCTTGGCGCTTATAACCCACTTCTTTTAGAAAAAAAAGAGTATATTTTTGTGACAAAAACCGATACTGTAGATGAGAAACGTGTTAAAGAAGGTGTTAAGAAACTTAAGACGCACTGCAAAGACAGAGAAGTAGAGGCTATCTCTATTCACGATCCGGAGAAAATGGGAATAATGAAAGAATTACTCAACCATATCAAAAGCAATCTTGACTTATAGCCTCTAATATGTTATTAATGATCTATCAAATCGATACCATAAGGAGGTATTAATGATGGTGAGGCAGTTGAAGCGGCCGTGGTTGATTCAGCGTTGCGAGCTCGGTGAGGGACAGCTCAAGTACGACTATAAGGGCTCCTCGGAGTTCGAAGTCGGAGATCAGGCGAAGTCTCTGAAGCGTATCTTCGCAGAGGGAATTTATTTTGAGAGTCTTCGTGTTGATGTCGGCTGTTGGAGTGTTGGCGTCTTCGTGCTTGCGGGAAAGGGATTTCCTTTTGCAGAGTACCAGCCCTATTTGCAGCAGCTAGCGAACGATGAGTTGAATTTACAAGAACTTTCCTACTTTGATAGCGCTATCAAGGCACGGCTGGGGATGCATCCCCGTTTCATCCATATTCGTGGCACTAATGTCTGGTTTGATTTCCAGAACGATGTTTTGTGGACGTTGACTGAGGACAAACAGAGGGTTCTTGTTTCTGTTCTCGAGGGCATCAAAAACAAGTGGGCTGAAAAGAAGTAAATTTAAATAGTTATCGTGAACTCTGTATCCATAGTGGTACGGGGTCTTTTTTTATTTGACATATACCCCCCAGGGGTATAGACTATCGTTATATGCATGGAGTACATAAACCAAAACTGATGCGACGGCTCAAGATTATTGAGGGACAGGTGCGTGGGTTGCAGGAGATGATTGAGAAGGATACCTATTGCATTGACGTCATTACACAGACGTCTGCGGTGAAGCAGGCGTTGTCTGGCGTTGAAGATATTTTGATGGAGAATCATCTTGGTACGTGCGCAATTGAACAGATTAAGAAGGGTCAGGAGAAAAAGGCAATTCATGAGATACTTAAAGTGTATCGTCTTAAATGAAAATAATCATGCTGTTGTTGTTTCAAAAAATTAGCACATTCTTTATCCTTGTTTCGTTTTTGGCGATTGCGCTTTTTAGTGTTGCTATTATGGCGCATGGTGCGGATGGATCAATGCTTGGCAATTGCCCGTTCTCTGTATTTGATGATGCGTCATTATGTCCACAGGATGTGTTGGCTGTTGTTAGGCATCACGTTTCTACTTACTATGCATTTCTCAATATTTCACTACATTCCGACGTTACTATGTCGATAATTGCTTTTTTGCTTCTTGTTTGTAGTACTCTCATTGCTTCTGTAGCTCCATACGTTTTCTTATCTTCTTTGAATTCTAAACAGTATTATAATGTTTCACCTAGCATTTCATCCTCTGGTAGGAAGATAACACGGTGGCTTTCTTTATTAACATATAGTCCATCTGTAACATAGAAACACGTTGAAGACATGGTTTTTCAACGTGTTTACGCTCGCACTTTTTTGCGAGTTTTTTGTTTATAAATATCACTTAACTTAATACTCTATGAATCAAAAAATTATTGTATATATCTCATACCTTCGTACGAAAGTGACCTTACCTATGTTTATTGTGTTTACCGTGGTTGCTATTGGTTCGGTATACGCAGTGCGAGGCGTAAGCAATAGGGCACAATTGGCCTCTATGTTAACAGCATCGGAGGGGGCAATAAACACAGAGGTGAGCAATGTCGCAGTGGTTGGAAGTGAATTACCGATCGACTCAGCGCAACTAAGCACTTCGTGGCCTGGTGAGGTAATATCTTATGGCAATGTTCCGATCCAACCGCAACGTGATGGAACAATTATTGAATGGCGTGTCAAAATTGGTGAACGTGTGGAGGCTGGTGAGGTGCTCGCTCTTTTATCTGCTCCGCCCGCGATGCCAGAATTGGTACAGATGCTTGCGGAACAAGCTGAGGGGCGCGCGCGAATGCGAGCTCAGGCGGCAGCGACAAAACGATTTACTGAATTAAATAATGAGCAACTTAGTGTTCTTTTGCAAACAGTGGAAACAACAACAAATGGATCTCAGTCCGCTACCCTTGTTAAGAGTGGTAATTCTGGTACCGCACGCGCTGCCGTCGAGCAGGTGAGGGGTGTAGCGACTACTATGCGTCATAATCTTCGCACGGCTCTGGAACAAACTCTTTCAAAGCATGCAAAAATTGTAGGCAATGTAAACATAATTTCTTTTTTTAATTCAACCAGTTTTAACCGTATGTATGGGGCAGGTGATCAACAAAATCAAAATATATATGGACTGCTATTTATGCAATTAGTTCAGGAACTTAAGAATCCAGACGCACTTCCTGTAGACATCGCTTCGCGTTATTTTTCCTCGTTTGCGCGTCTTGCAAATACAAGCATCGGAGAGGATCTTGTTGATATCCGCGAGATGGCTACCGAAGATCAAGAAAAGTTTTTTGATATGTTGGCGAAATATCGTGAAGCTGAGGCAATGGTTACGATGAAGGAGGCTGAATATGGATTAGAGTATGCAGAACAGAAAAAGGAAATTCAGGAAAAAATAGCTGAAAACGAAAAAATGTCTGCAATGGCCGATGCCGAGGCGATTGCTGCAGAGACAGCATATACGACCGTTGAACGAAGTATTGTGGGTGGTCTCGCTATCACCGCTCCTAGGTCGGGCGTTATTTCTACGATTAACAAAAAGGTAGGTGATTTCGTTGAACCAGGAATGCCCGTTGCCTCAATCAATACTGACCGAGCATTGGAGCGTTTTGTGCGATTCCAAATTCCAAGTAATATACGTACTCCAAAGGTGGGAGAGATTCTCTCTGTTGTGCGTCCTGGTTTTTCACAGGATGTGCAAAAGATTAAGTTAACGGGAGTAGGGACTTCGCTTGATATGACGGGGGCGTATATGGCCGACGCAAGTTTTCTTACTCCTGTCGATTGGCCTGTTGCCGTATCAGTGCGTGTTCTTGTCCCACAAAACGGGACAACTCCTATCATTAAACTCTCTTCGTTGTTGTGGGATGCAGATGGAAAACCATATGTGTGGGGCGTATCAGAAGCTGGTAGGATTTTTGCACGAAAGATAATTGTTGGTCGCACACTAGGCTCATCGGTAGAGGTGTATGAGGGATTAAAAAATGGCGATCGTTACATTATTACTCCAACGTCTGACATGAAAGAAGACATGCTTTTTGATGATGGAAAAAAGACAAACAACACGACAAGTACCTCCGCTAAGTCGAGTGGCGAGGAATCTATGGGGGGGATGGAAATGTAACATCTATTGCCATGTTTAATAAAATAATTTCGTGGTCGCTTGGTAATAAGGTCGTTGTTCTTGCGCTTGCCGGGCTTACGACCGTTATTGGTCTTTGGAGCGTTGTCACAATGAAGGTTGATATCCTACCAGATATCAATAAGCCAACCGTTACTGTGTTTGCAGAAAGTCCTGGTATGGCTGCTGAGGAGGTTGAGCGCCTTATCCTTAATCCTCTTGAATCAGCGCTTGCTGGCGCTCCTGGGGTTGATCGCATACGAAGCACAGCATCATTTGCGCAGGCAACGATTAATATGGAATTTGCCTGGGGAAGCGACACCTTGCGTAATAGACAGATAGTACAAGAACGTTTGGCACAAGCAGTGTTGCCGCAGGGTGTAAAACCAACGCTCGGTCCGTCAACGTCTCTCCTCGGAGAAATCGCTTGGATTGGAATCACCTCGTCTGATCCAAAAATTTCACCAATGGAACTTCGAACACTTGCAGATTGGACTATTCGTCCAGCGTTGCTCAAAATACCAGGAGTGGCAAATGTGCTTGTGATGGGTGGCGATGTTCGTGAGTGGCAGATAAATATCGATGCCGAACGTATGCGTCGTTCTGGAGTAATGATTGACGACGTCCGTAAAAATGTAGAAAACACGCTTACGAATAAAAGCGGAGGTCTCCTTGTGGAGAATGAAAAAGAATTTGTTATTCGTATTCTTACAGCGCCAACCGAGGCTGCTGAATTACAGGATATTTCTATTGGGCGTAGTAGTATGGATGGACGTCCTCTTCGGCTTGGTGATATTGCTTCGGTCGTAGAAGGGGCGAGTATTGTTCGTGGAAGCGGGGCAATCGATGGCAAGCCGGGTGTTATTTTGAGAATTGTTAGACAACCGGATGCGCAGACACTTACGGTTACTGACGCGGTGAACGAAACATTTAAATCGCTCTCGGCTAGCCTTCCTGCCGGAGTAGAACTTCACTCGAATCTTTTTCGACAAGAAAATTTTATTCGTGCAGGATTGGAAAATGTTGAACGGGCGCTTTTTGACGGCACCATCCTTGTTATTCTGGTGCTTATAATCTTCCTCATGAATACGAGGACGACAATGATTACGCTCACAGCAATCCCATTGTCTATTCTTACAACGGCGATTGTGTTCAAGTCTTTTGGTCTTTCTGTAAACGTGATGACGCTTGGCGGTATTGCGGTCGCGGTGGGGGAACTTGTTGATGATGCGATAGTTGACGTGGAGAATATTTTTCGTCGTCTGCGTTTGTGGATGTTGGGTGATAAGAAGGGGGATCGTGAGCAGATTGTTTTGATGGCATCGCAGGAGGTCCGTAATTCAATTGTATACGCAACAATACTTGTTGCGGTGGTATTTCTTCCGATATTCTTTATGCCGGGAATCGAAGGGCGTCTACTTATTGCCCTTGGGTCTGCATATCTCGTCTCTCTTTTTGCTTCGATGATGGTATCGCTTACAGTAACGCCCGTTCTTTCTGCCTTATTACTTAATGATGCATCACTTTCTGGGCATGAAAAAGAAACAAAAATTGTGCAAAGAATAAAAGAACGTATTACACCGTGGATTTATTGGTGTATCGTTAACGTAAAGAAAATTGGTAGTATTACGGTAATCGCACTTTTGCTTACTGTAGGGATGTATTTTTTCGCAGGCAAAGAAGGAATTCCACCATTTAATGAAGGATCTATGGTGGCCATGGTTTTTTTGCCACCCGGTACAGCACTTTCCACAACGAACGAGTATATGATAAGACTTGAAAATGCTATACGTGAAGTAAGGGGTGTGCGGCAGGTAAGTAACATCGCTGGGCGAGCATTGGCTGATCCGCATGGAGGTAGCGCGAATTCGAGCGAAGTTCAGATTGCAATTAAGCCAGGGTTTGAGGGTGAGCGTGATAGAATTTTTAAGGATATCCAGGCAGTACTTGATAGGTTTGGTGGAGCTGATTTTAGTTTGGGGCAGCCAATTACACATCGTGTAGAGATGCTACTTTCGGGGGTGCGTTCACCTATCGTGGTCAAGGTGTTTGGGGATGATCCGGATAAGATGGATCGTGCGGCTAAACAAGTACTTTTCGAGCTTGGGAAACAAAGAGGAATATCAAATGCGCGTATACAACAGAACACAGTTGTTCCGGAATTTCGTATATATGTTGATAGGAATCGACTTGCTGAATATGGTTTATCTTCTGGAGAGGTTGCCAATGATCTTGAAATGGGAATCATGGGGGATAACTTAGGACAGGTTCGTCTTGGCTCTGCTTCGGTCAATGTTATTGCGCGTTATGATGCGGAGTCTAAGGGGAGCATGGCGTCATTGCGTGACTTGGCGTTGCCGTTTATGGGTGCAACATCGGTGGGAAGTATAGGCGATGTTCGACTTGAGGGGGGGCGTAATAGCATTGATCATGAGGGGGGTAAGCGTGTTCTTGTGGTCTCTGCAAATTATCAGGGAACTGATGTCGTTGGCGCAGTTGGGGGGGCGAAAAGAGCGCTTGAATCTCAGAAACTTCCGACAGGAGTAACACTTTCCTTTGAGGGGAACTATAAAAGTCAAAAAGAGAATTCACAACGCTTGGCAATAGTATTTATTCTCGGAATACTCATGATTTTCGGTGTATTATATTATGCTTTTAAATCTATTCCGATTGTACTTTTGGTGATGACAAATATTCCCACTGTTCTTATTGGTGGAATGGTCGGCGTGTGGCTTACGGGTGGATCAGTAAATTTAGCACATCTTGTTGGGTTTATTTCACTCGCGGGGATTGTATCTCGAAACGGAATTATGTTGATTGGTCGCAGTTTGACGCTTGTGCAAAAGGAGAAACTATCCTTTGTACCCGAAACCATTGTGAAGGCAACACTTGATCGTGTGGTACCAGTGTTAATGACTTCGCTCGTGGCAGCGCTTGCGCTTATTCCTCTTATTCTTTCGGGGGGTGATCCTGGCAAGGAGATGCTTAACCCATTGGCAGTGGTAATATTCGGAGGCCTTATTTCGTCGACAGTTATTTCGCTCTTTTTAACTCCTGCACTATTCTATCGTTTTGGGAAAGAGGCGGCGTTGCGTGGGGAGGAGGTAACATCGTCGGGATTCTAATACAATGAACCACAACAATCATGGGCGTGAGCCGCCAAAGAGTATGGGTGAATAACAACGCAGTATAAAAATTATTTAAGTATTTAAAAAAACTATGAACAACAATACAATAATCGCAGTAGTAGCAACCTTTGTTATCGCCGGTAGCGTCGGTTATACGGTCGGGAAAAATTCTGTTAATGTCGGTGCGCTTACCAAGGATAAGCAGGATTCAATCGTTATGATGAAGAAGCAGTTCGCAGATATTAAACAGATGAGTGAAATGATGAAGTCTGGTGGTCTTGCTATGCAGGAGTTGGGAGAGAAGTATAAGGATGATATGATGATGAGTAAGGGGAAAGATATGCAGATGATAGGGCAAAAATATATGAGTGAGGACGCAGACGCGACACGTGGTAACAACACAATGAATCAAATGATGGGTAACTAATTCTGCGTATAAGTTTTTAGGGTTTATTTATGGGCGGTTTTGTAGTACGTGCTATATGTCACAGAAAAAACTTAAAAAAGTAAAATTAAAGGTTCATGGGATGCACTGCGCGAGCTGCGAGGTGCTGATTGAGAGAAGATGGAAGGAGATTGGTGGCGTTTGCAAGGTACATGTAAATCACGCAACGGGAAGGGCGGAGCTCTACTGCTTTGAGGAGCCAGACATATCTGTGCTCGAAGAGGCTATCAAGAAAGATGGATATCGTGTTTCGTTGTGGTTTGACACGGTAGTGTCACATGGCAATGAGATGAAAAATACGAAAAAAGACTACATTCAAATTGTAGCCATGTTTTTGGTTATCTTTGTCGGCTATCTAGTGTTTAAGCGTTTTGATCTCCTTCCTCGCCTTGGTATATCCGATGGAATGAGCTACGGATTCGTATTTCTTATTGGGTTTGTTGCGGCGCTTTCTACGTGCTTGGCAGTAACAG